>NZ_RZOL01000023.1:0-31733 GCF_004022985.1 Mesorhizobium sp. M7A.F.Ca.ET.027.02.1.1
AATCTGGACCAGAGAAGAGATGTTGGAACGCGGCGGAACCGCCCCGCTGGGGGCACGGCAACCCGTTTAAGCAAAGGAGTTTTGATGACCTCCTTCTTGTCGCCGACCACCCGTTCGTCGGCCCGCATCTTTATCAGGTTTGTCCGTTCCGACGGAAACGGCTCTGCTGCCGTCTCTGGGTGGCCAAGAGCCATCGAGAACACAAAACCCGCAATCTTCTCATCGACACCTCTCTGCGAGAGGTGCTCACAGACTTCCGGCAGGCGATCGGTGGAGAGATCGTCGTCATCATCGAAGACCATGCAATAGTCGCCAGTGGCGGAAGCAATCGCCGAAAACATCGCGCGGCCTCTGCCGTCATTCGGGCCGGTGGTGACCACCAAACTGGCATCGCGAGATGCGATTTCCGCAAGCGCTTCGTTCGTTCCGTCGGTCGAACCGTCGACATGGACGCATATCTGCAATGGGCAGTCCGTACGCAACAGTTGCTGAACCAGCGCCGCAACGCGATCCCGCCGATTGAACGTGGGGATGCAGACGCTCAATAGCGCCTGGGACTGCAATGGATTGCAGACTGCCTGTTTGCGAGCCGTATCGATTCCATCTGCTCCTGGTTACGCGATCATGGAACAGCGCGGATCAGCCGGGAAACGCCGAGCCTTATCCCCGCGCAAAATACGCCTTGTACCACTCGACGAACCGCCCGACGCCCTCGGTCACCGTCGTCGCCGGGCGGTAGCCGACCGCCTGCTCCAGCGCCGAGGTGTCGGCGAAGGTATCGGGCACGTCGCCGGGCTGCAGCGGCAAGAGTTCGACGATGGCTTTGCGGCCCAGCGCGTTTTCCAGCGCCTCGACATAGGCGGTCAGCTTCACCGGGTTGTTGTTGCCGATGTTGAAGATGCGCCAGGGGGCGCTGCTTGTGGCCGGATCGGGACGGCTGGAGTCCCAGGCGGCATTGCCCGTGGCCGGGCTGTCGCTGGCGCGGATCACGCCTTCGGCGATGTCATCGACATAGGTGAAGTCGCGCGTGTGGTTGCCGTTGTTGAACAGCTTGATCGGCTCGCCGGCCAGGATGTTCCTGGTGAACAGGAACAGCGCCATGTCCGGGCGACCCCAGGGACCATACACCGTGAAGAAGCGAAGCCCGGTCGTCGGCAATCCGAACAGATGGCTGTAGCTGTGCGCCATCAGTTCGTTGGCGCGCTTGGTCGCGGCGTAGAACTGCAGCGGATGGTCGGCCGGACGATGCTCGGAAAACGGCATGTCGGTGTTGGCACCGTAGACACTCGACGTGCTGGCATAGGTCAGGTGCGCGACGGCGCTGTTGCGGCAGGCCTCCAGCATGTTGGTGTAGGCGATGATGTTGCTTTCGACATAGGCATGCGGGTTTTCCAGGCTGTAGCGAACCCCGGCCTGGGCGGCGAGATGGATCACCCGGTCGAATGCATGGTCGGCAAAGCAGGCGTCGACCACGCTCTTGTCGGCGAGATTGCCGCGGATGAAATGATAGCCGGCATTGGTCTTGCGGCTCGCCTCGTCCAGAAGCCGCAGCCTCGCCTCCTTGATCTCCGGATCGTAATAGTCGTTGACGTTGTCGATGCCGACGACCTCGTCACCGCGCGCCAGCAGCCGCTTCGCTACGTGATATCCTATGAAGCCGGCCGCGCCGGTGACCAGAACCTTCATCAGAAACGCCCATCCGTGACATGCCTGGGGAACAGACCCTTGATGTCGTAGATGACGCCCGGGGTCTTGCAAAGCGCCATCAGGCCGTCGACGCCTAACGCGCGGAACTGCCTGTGGCCGACGGCCACGATAACGCCGTCATAACGCATGTCGGGAATGTCCTTCATGCTGGCTACGCCGAAGGCACGCGCGCATTCCTGCGCGTCGACCCAGGGGTCCCATATGTCGATGCCGGCGTTGTATTCCTTCAGTTGGGCAACGATATCGGCGACCTTGGAATTCCTCAGGTCCGGACAATTTTCCTTGAAGGCCGCGCCCATCACCAGAATCCGGCTGCCAACGACAGGTATTCCCTTGCGCATCATCAGGCGGGCCGTCTGATCCGCCGCGTGCCGACCCATGCCGTCATTGATACGGCGGCCAGCAAGAATCACCTCCGGATGATAGCCGAGTTCCTGGGCCTTGTGGGTGAGATAGTAGGGATCGACGCCGATGCAGTGGCCGCCGACGAGACCAGGCGTGAAGCGCAGGAAATTCCATTTGGTGCCGGCGGCTTCCAGCACTTCGGACGTGTCGATGCCGAGCTTGCCGAAGATAAGCGACAACTCGTTCATCAGCGCGATGTTGAGGTCGCGCTGAGTGTTCTCGATGACCTTGGCCGCTTCGGCGACCGCAATGCTCGAGGTACGGTGTGTGCCTGCCGGCACGATCGAGGCATAGAGCGCATCGATACCTTCGGCCGCTTCCGGCGTCGAGCCGCTGGTGACCTTGACGATCGTTTGCAACCGATGCTCGCGGTCGCCCGGATTGATGCGCTCGGGACTGTAGCCGAGGAAGAACCCCTCATTGTAGCGCAGGCCCGAATGTTTCTCGATCAGCGGCGCGCACACCTCTTCCGTGCAGCCGGGATAGACCGTCGATTCGAAGATCACCACCGCGCCTGGCGATATGACCTCGCCGACAAAAGTCGATGCCATGATCAGCGGTTTCAGATCCGGACGGTTGGCCCTGTCGATCGGCGTTGGAACCGTGACGATGAAAATCCCGCAATCGCGCAGATCGGCCTTGTCGGTGGTGAATGTCAGCCGCGACGCAGCACTGATCTCATCGCTGCTGGCTTCCAGCGTATGGTCGTCGCCACGCCTCAGCGCGTCCACCCTCGACTGGTCGATGTCGAAACCGACGACATCCCTGCCGGCGCCGAAGGCGACCGCCAGCGGCAGGCCGACATAGCCAAGCCCGATGATCGCTATTTTCCTGGAGGCGAGATCCATCTGCTTCCTGCGCTTGCTATTCCAGAGCCATGCTTCGCATTGGTTATCTCGCACCAAAGCCGGTAAGCATCGTTTTCAGCGTCTTGAGAGTTATCAAAACGTCCAGCCAAGGCGAAAAGTTCTTTATGTAATAGAAATCATAGTGCAATTTTTCCATAACGTCATCGACGGCAGCCACATGCCCCTGATTTACTTGTGCCCACCCACTTATGCCCGGCCTGACGATATGCCTGTAGCGGTAGAATGGCAGCTCAGCCTCGTACCACTGCGACAGCACGACAGCTTCCGGCCGCGGCCCGATCCAACTCATTTCGCCACGCAGGATGTTGATGACCTGCGGCAGTTCGTCGATCCTGGATTTTCGCAGGAAACGCCCGACTCTGGTGATGCGGTCATCGTCGTGCCTGGTGATCGCCCTTTCCTTGTCGCTGCCGGCGCCAGAGTGCTGGCGCATCGAGCGAAACTTGTAGACCGTGCAGATCTTTCCCCGGTAGCCCATGCGTTGCTGGCGAAACAGCGCAGGACCATCGGAATCCAGCCGGATCAGCAGCGCTATCAACGCCAGAACGGGGGAAAGAACGATGATCAAGACAAGTGCCGAGACCCAGTCGACCGCCTGCTTGATCTTGAGATAGGCCTGGTTCGGATTGAGCGAACCAAGCGTGTTTTCCGACAGGTGCTCGATCTCGACCCGACCGGTCAGCGACTCTCTGACCTGCTTGACGTGGTATACGGGCGTTCCCGAAAGGGCCCGATCCGCGATGTATCGTTCCCATTCCGCGCCAAGATCGGCACGCAGATCAACGACCACGCCGCTGGCTCTTTCGATTATCGTACTGGTCGACTTGATCCAAAACCAATGCACACCCGGTAACGTCTTGAGGCGCTCGACATCTCCGCCGGGAATCACCACGAGCCGGTACGGATCGAGACGCCGCGTCAACAGGCTCAGGCCGAAGTACCAGAGCGTGGACTGCGTGAAACTGGCGGCAGCCTGAAACCGGCTGTACTCGAACCGAAAAAAGAAGATGGTCAGGAAAACAGCCCCGTAGGACAGGGCAAATGTCGGCAAGATGTAACTTGCCGCGGCCACGCCTGGGAAATTTCCGATGCGGCGATAAGACAAGAAGCCCACAAGGTGCGCGATGACCGCAGCGGCTACTGTTACCTGAAGATTGGCCGAATAGATGAATTCAGGATTGAAGACAATCCGGATGATCGCCGGCGCAAAAATCGCGAATGTCAGTCCGCCAAGCAGTTGAAACCGAATCCTGAACAGGAAGTGCCGGCTTCCGACAATAGTCGACGCTGCGACATTCAACGTCTTCCCCCCTTCCCCGAAGCTGCCGTATCGGCGACAGACCAGCGCGATAGCGCATCTGACCTGATCGTTCACAACAACGAATCGGACGTCTCGCCCCCCGGCGATTCGATACAGTCGAAGACCAAGAGCTACGACAGCGCGGTCGCGCCAGCAAGCATCTATTTCTCAGATCAACAGTTCGGGAAATTGAAAAGCCTGGGCTAATAAAGCGACTTAATGATCATTACTGAAGATGTCGCAGCGTCTAGGGCGATCTAACCGACAATCTATCGAGGTTGGCGGACATCAGACCGGAAATCCGCCAGTGACGCCGCTCCGGCCAGTGGCTTGATTGCCCCTGGCCGTTTCTTCGATCGCGCGCTTCAGCCGCGCTTCAGCAGCGTCCAGACGGCCGGCACCAGGCTTGCCGCGAGCGCCACCTTGATCAGGTCGCCGACGATGAACGGCACGACGCCGAACTGCCACGACTTTTCCGGACCGATGAGCAGCGCCAGCCAGGCAAAGCCCATTGCCATCATGACGACTTCGCCAACCAGCATGGCGTTGAAAAGCTTGATTGGATGGCGGTCCCAGCCGCGATCCGCCGCCCAGCCGACAATTGCCGCCATGACCACGAAGCCGGCGAGATAGCCGCCGGTCGAGCCGAGCATGTAGGCAATGCCGAGACCCTTTTCAGGCGTGCTCTGGAAGACGGGGAAGCCCATGGCGCCCTCGGCCATGTAGAGCAGCAGGGTGGCGACGCCGAGACGCATGCCGAAGGCGGCGGCGATCAGCAGCACGGCCAGCGTCTGCATCGAAATGTCGACCGGCCCGAGCATTACCTTGGTCTTGGCCGACAGTGTCAGCACAAGCGTTCCGGCGATGGCCAGGAAAAGCTGCGTTGCCAGCCGCGCCGCGCCGTTTTGCGGCAGAGCCAGAGAAACAAGCGGACGCATCGTAGTTGCAATTGCCATGGTATTTCCCCAATCCGATTGCCGCACTCCGATGTTCGCGGCCTCACATCCTCCTATATTGGCTTGCGTGTTGTGCGGCAATCGGTTTTGCCGTTTCCCGAAACAAGGCACCGATGCATGGCACTGAAATTCGATACCGGCTTCGACCCCTTCTATGGCCAGGGGGTGAATGTCGCGCCCGATGTCCAGCGCATCACGGCCCGCAATCCAAGCCCCTTCACCTTTCACGGCACCAACAGCTACGTTGTTGGCCGCGATACGCTGGCGGTGATCGATCCGGGGCCGGAGGACGAGGCGCATCTGCGGACCCTGATCGAGGTGATCGCAGGCCGGCCGGTCAGCCATATCTTCGTCAGCCACACGCATCGCGACCACTCCCCGCTGGCGGCCCGGCTGAAAGAGCGCACCGGCGCCCTCGTGCTGGCAGAGGGGCCGCACCGGCCGGCAAGAGCCCTGCATATCGGCGAGACCAATGCGCTCGATGCCAGTGCCGACACGGCTTTCATCCCTGATGTCGCCCTGCCCGACGGCGAGGTGGTCGACGGCGACGGCTGGTCGATCAGGACGGTTCTGACCCCGGGCCACACCGCCAATCATGCGGCGTTCGCGCTGCAGGGAACCGGCATCCTGTTTTCGGCCGATCATGTCATGGCCTGGGCAACCTCCATCGTCGCCCCGCCGGACGGGGCGATGGCCGACTACATGGCCTCGCTGGACCGCTTGATCGAACGCGGGGACCGCTTGCTGTTGCCAGGACATGGCGGGCCGGTGACAGCACCGCGCGCTTTCATGCGCGGGTTGAAGACGCATCGCAAGATGCGCGAGCGCGCCATTCTGGAGCGGGTCAAAGAGGGGGACCGGACGATCGTGGACATGGTCAAGGCGATCTACAGGGACACCGACCCGCGGCTGCATGGCGCCGCCGGATTGTCGGTGCTTGCCCATCTCGAGGATCTGACGGCGCGCGGCCTGGTCACGACCGACGGCGACCCGGCCATCACCGGTATTTTTGTGCCGGCAAGCTAAGATCGGCGCGAGCTCATCTGCGCCCTTTATACTCTAGAAGCGGCTGGAGCGCTCTGCCGGTTGGGGCGACTTCAAGCCCTGGCAAGAGCATTCAGGATCAGTTGGAAGTCGTGCCGCGGTCTCCAGCGCAACCCGCGAGGCGGTCATGGAGAGGCTCGGCAACACATGCTCCTGCAGCAATTCCTGGCGACTGCGGTCCATATAGTCGTTGAAACCCGCGGTCACGAACGCAAGCGGCACGAAACAAGCGCCGATTTCGCGCGACAGGGTCGCCTCGGGGGCGATGGAATGGTTGAGCACATCCGCGCCCATGCTTCGATAAGCCAAAGCCTCGGCTGGGGTTGTCAGTCGAGGCCCGTAACAATGGGCAGCCACCAACTGCTGCTCGATGCCATGAACCCGGCATTCGGCTGGCCAATGACGGCGGGCCGTCTCAACCAGAACCGCCGCACATCTTGGACATACGATCTGCTTGCCCGAGCAGTCAAAGCTCTGGCGGTCTGGAAGCAGTGAAAAAGGCGTCTGCGTCAGTTCGATGATATCGGCAGTCACCACCATGTCGCCGGGTTGAATCGCTTTGTTGACGGCTCCAACGGTCGAGCAGGCCAGGACTTGCTTTACACCCGCGTTCATCAACACCCAGAACGCCCGGCGATGGCAGGAATGGTCGATATGGTCGCGCGGATTGCCGTGCGAATACATGCACAACGCACGTTTCGTTCTGCCTTCCGCAGTAATCGAGGCATCGAACTCGATCAGCTTCCAGTTGTCGCTGCGGCCGAAAGGCGTTTCAAAACTAATGTCACGCCGCAAGGTGCGCACACCATCGAATTCGATATCTTCCGGGAAGGCCAGCCCCCAGTTTGCCGACCCGGTGATGATGGCCAGTCCTACCTGAGGTATGTCCGCTGCGTGATCCGCCGGATCACTGGCTATCTGATTTGTGAGCATGTTTCCAATTTCAGTCATGATTTTTGGTGTAAAGTCACGATCAAGACGACGACCACGACCATGGCGGTCCACACCGTTGAGATCGCCGCGATGGTCGGATCGATCTGATCGCGCAGAGATATGAACATGAGCTTCGGCAGCGTGCTGTTTTGACCACTCGAGACGAAGATCGAAATGACGGATTCGTCGAGTGATGTCAGGAAGGCCATCAATATGGCCGACAGCAGACTGATCTGAAGCTGCGGGACAATTATGCCGCCGATGGCTCTCGCCCAGTTCGCGCCGAGGCTGCGCGCCGCCTGAACTTGGTTCCAGTCAAAGCGGGCCAGAGCGGGCAACAGCACAATGCACACGACAGGAATGGCCAACACCACATGCCCGACCAGCACGCCGAATAGCGTTCCGACCAGATGTTGCGCCGCCAGCACAAAGAAGAGACCGATCGCAAGCAGGATTCCTGGCACGATGGACGGGGTGAGCAGAATGCCCTGAATGGTAACAGCGGCCTTTCCGCCGAGCCGATTTATCGAAATGCAGGCCAGCAGCCCCAAGGGTACCGCGAGCATAGCTGTCAATGTTCCAAGAACCAGGCTCGTCCTGAGCGCAGCCATCCACGTCGCCGAACCGAAAAAATGATCGTACCAGCGCAATGAATATGCGCGCGGCGGGAACTCGAGAAGGTCGGACGCCGAAAAGGACAGCGGCGCGACCACGAGCGTTGGCAGCATCAAGAACGCCATCACGAGTGCGGAAAAGCCCCACAGACAGATGCGGGACAGCCTGTTGTCCGGATAGGCCTCAAGCATGGGACGCACCGTCGCGCGTCAGCAGTCGCCGTGCCGACAGGAACATCACACCGATCAGAGCCATGACAACGAGGAGCAGAATGCCCAGGACGCTCGCCGACCCCCAATCCTGAAAGGTCGATAGCGTGCGCTCGATCCGGGTGGAGAGAGGATTTACCTTGCCGCCGCCCAGCACCGCCGGCGTGATGAAGAAGCCGAGCGTATAGATGAAGACGATGATCGACCCCGAGAAGATGCCGCCGGCCGAAAGCGGCAGAATGACCGTGCGGGTCGTTTGCCCGAGAGTGGCGCCCATGCTCGCCGCCGCACGAATGAGGTTGGCGTCGATATCGCGCATCGCGGCATAAACCGGCAGCAGAAAGAGCGGCAGCATGTAGTGAACCATGCCGATCAGCGTTCCCGTGAAATTGTAGACCAGCGGCAATGGCTCAGCTGTCAGGCCTGAACCCGTCAAAGTTGCGTTGATCAGGCCATCGCGCCGCAACAGCACCAGCCAGCCATAGGTGCGCACCAGAATGGAGGTCCACAATGGCAGCATGACGAAGGCCATCAGCAAATTGGCCACCCTAGGTCTGGCGCTGGCCAGGGCGAGCGCCAGGGGAGTACCGAGAAGAATGCAGATCGCCAGCGTGCCCAGGGACAATTCAAGGGTTGTGACCAGTGCCGACCATGTCAGCCCGCTCGAAAGCACCTTCTCGTAGTTGCCGAGAGTGTATTCGCCATCCGTGGTCAGGAACGATTGCCGGATGATCCACAGGATAGGCAGTATCGCAGCCAGCCCAACGATGAACAGCGCCGGCAGAGAAAGTGAGAGGAAGAACCGCCGCTCTCGTCTTGCGTCTGCCGCAAGCGCGGGATTCGCCATGACGGTCACGCCCTAGCTCCTGGCATCGCGTGAACTTTTGCGGCTGGTGCAAAGGCGGTCATCGACTGGCCGGTGGCAAGCTCGGCGCAGCCGCTGGCCAGGGCTGCCGGAATGCAGACAAGAACTTCTTGCCCGCCGTCCAGCACAAGCGTCAGAAGCCAGTTCTCGCCGCGAAACACCTTGGCGCGCAGTGTTCCTTCGAGCGCGACGCCATCTCGTCCGACGAGCTTTGCATCAAGATGGAAGCTTTCCGCGCGGATCATCAGGGCTTCGGGCGATGTATCGGCGCCGTCGATTCTGCGCACGAGGCCTGGGGCTATAATGTTGGCCTCGCCTAGGAATTCCGCGACGAAGCGGGTCGATGGATGATGATAAATCCGCTGTGGCGTATCAATCTGCTGGATACGGCCGGAATCCATGACCGCGACCCTGTCAGACATAATCAGCGCTTCGCGCTGGTCATGCGTCACATAGATGGTTGTGATCCCCAAATCATCGTGCAGACGTCTGATTTCATACTGCATGGTTTCGCGCAGACTCTTGTCGAGCGCCGACAACGGCTCGTCCATCAGCATCACGCGTGGTTCGAAGACGATCGCCCGCGCCAGTGCTACCCGCTGGCGCTGTCCGCCCGATAGCGCGGCAATGTTGCGCTCCGACAGATCTTCCAGCTTGACGCGGGCCAACGCCTCAAACGCCCGCTTTCGGACCTCAGATCTCGGCGCCTTGCGCAGTACCAGCGGGTACTCGACATTCGCGAGGACGTTCATGTGGGGAAACAGGGCATAGTTCTGGAAGACGATGCCGATGTCGCGCTTGTTGGGCGCCAGGCGGGTGATGTCCCGATCCCCCAACAAGAGTTTGCCGGAATCTGGCCGGACAAATCCGGCCAAGGCCATGAGCAAGGTCGTCTTGCCCGACCCCGATGGGCCTAGCAGCGTGAGGAATTCGCCAGCCTTGATGTCGAGCGAAACATCGTCCAGCGCGACGTAGGTCCCATAGGTTTTGCGAACGCTGTCGATGGTGATCGCGAGCGACTTCATCATGTGCTCCAGCCCTAGAGCCGATGTATTCGAAGCTTAGCGGCTCATCATTTCATCGAAGGCCCTCTGGGCAGCCTCGCCGTTCTTGACCCACCAATCCGCGTTCGAGAACACCGAAGTGCCGGCATTTTCAGGCGCGGTCGCAAGGGTCTTCAGACGGTCCGCGGGAATAAGGCCACCCTCATAGCCAGCAGGATTGACCGGGCCGTAAGCGATGAAATCGGTCAGCTTGGCCACGCGCGCAGGCTGTGTCATCGCAGCTATCAGCTTCATGGCCGCTTCCTTGTTCGGCGCCCCCTTCGGCACTCCAAGACAGTCAGTGCCAATGACGGAACCCTTGAACGTGTAGTCGGCCGCGCCGCCATCTTTTTTCACTGTCTCCGCCCGACCGTTCCAGGTAACGATCAAATCCGCCTCACCGTCTTTCAGCAACTGCGCCGACTGAGCGCCCGAGGTCCACCACACCGAGACATTTGGTTTGATTGCTTCGAGCCGCTTGATGGCGCGATCCAGACCCTCCGGCGTGCCGAGCACGGGATAAATGTCCGCCGGCGCCACGCCGTCGGAGAGCAGTGCGATCTCGATCGAGTCTTGAGCATTGGCGCGCAGCGCGCGACGACCAGGAAACTTGGCAACATCCCAGAATTCCGCCCACGTCTTCGGCGGGTTCTCGCCGTATGTCTTGGTATTCCATGACATGACGGTGCCATAGGAGTCGAACGGATAGCAGTAGTCGGACTTTGCGCCATCTGGCACCGACTTTGGGTCGATAATCTTGTAGTCGAGAGGCTCCAGCAGCGATTGTGCGGCAGCCTGTGCGCCTTCCGGTGAGCCAAGGTGAATGACGTCGGTCGTGATAGCCCCCGAGGTGACCTGCATCTTCAAGGCGGCTAGGCCGTCGCTTAGGGTCTCCTCGCGGACATCGTATCCAAGCTCTTTTGCAGCAGGACCCCACATAGCTTCCTTCATGGCATTACCATAGTCGCCACCCGCTGTCGTAATGGTGACTGTTTGAGCATGGGCGGGCAAAGCAGCCGAGATTGCAAATGCTGCTAAGGAAATGCGTAGCCAAGACATAGGTTCTCCTCCCGAAATTATGAAATGTCGCTCAAAATCGCCGTTTCTCTTTAATCGTAACGTTACGATTGCACTCAATCTAAACCGAGTCAAGCTGCTTCCCCGAGGAGTTAGGATTGACCGGGATATCGAATCCGGTAACGTCACGGCGCTTCAGCAGGAAATCAGCCGGCGATTTAGCAATGAAGGCGGGCGACAATGGCCAATCTAAAACAGCTCGCGGTGGAACTTTCCCTTTCGGTGACGACGGTTTCCCGCGCTCTGAAGGACGGGCCAGAAGTCCATCCCTTGACCATTGCACGCGTGAAAGACGCGGCGAAACGGGCCGGTTATCTGCCAAATCATCATGGCTACGCGCTCAAAACCGGCCGAACGCTGACGATAACGGCAGTATACCCGATGGAGACACAAGACCATCTGTCCGATCTATTGAAGCTTCCCTTGATCGAGGGCATGACGCTGGCGGCGCGGCAAGCGGGTTATAGTCTCTCCATCTATTCCACCACTCCCGATGACGATCCTGTCGAGAGTGTGCAGCGGCAGCTTCAAGCGCGCAGCACAGACGGACTGATCATCACGCGCATGGTGTCGGGCGATCCGCGAGTCAAGCTGCTGCTGGATGCAGGCATGCCATTCGTCACATTCGGAAGAACGGACCTGAACGTCGCATATCCTTACGTTGATATCGACAACGAACAGATTGCCTACGAGGCGACCCGACGGCTGATGGATAAGGGCTGTCGACGCATTGCATTGCAACTTCTCGTTCCGGAAGATCAGGCGAGTGCCATGCGTCTTGCCGGGTATCAAAGGGCGTTGGCCGAGGCCGGTATTCCGATCGACCAATCGCTGATCGGTCACGGCATGTTCACGATGGAATCGAGCGCAGGCTGGTTCGATCGCCTACTGGCGTCGTCAGATCGGCCGACCGGCTTGGCATGCGCCAACGAACTGGGCCTTCTCGGGGCGTTACATGCTCTTGGCAGAAGAGGTCTTGTGCCAGGGAGCGACGTCCACATCGTCGCTCGTGACAGCACGCGGCTTGCACGCTTCCTGCCGGCAAAGATCGGCGTTCATTTCGTGGATATGGCCGGGGTTGGACGCAAACTCATCGAGGTCCTGGAGAGCCGGATCATCGATCCGCTTGGCCCGGTCTCGACGATCTTGTTGCAGGGGAGATACGAGCCCGCTGAATAGTCTATCCGCAGACCCAACTTGCATTCTGCTGCGACATACGGATTCGCCTGACTACAACCCGGTTCTGAAAGTCACTCGGCTGGCGCGGCGCCGACCTGACCGGCGACTTCCTGGTCGAGCTCCGCCAGGAATTCGGTGATGCGCGCGGCATTGTCGCCAAGGTCGTAGCGGCCGTAGCGGGATGCCGACCGCATATCGACGATGACCGTGTCGCCATCGTCCGTCACGCGGAGCGCCACATCGGCGGGAAGGCCGATCACGAAGCCCTTGGCGACGGCGGTGATGGTCACCTCGCTTTGCCCGGCGAGATCGGGATAGGGCTCCGACAGCTCCCAGTCGCGCCGGTCGAGTACGGTTTCGACGGCATTGACGACAGTCTCGAACGGCAGGTCGTAGCTGCGTGCGCTGACCAGCGGATAGCTATCGGCCTGCAGCCGCTGTTCCCCAGGCGTCGACGGTGCAAGCACGTTCATATCCTTCGTCCGGTCGCTCACGTCGAGCGTCGGCGGTTCGTCGAAATCCGTCGAGATATCCCTGAGCGGCGGATAGATCGTCGCCCAGTAGGCGGCGACGCCGTAGGGTGCGAGCACCAGCAGTGCCAGCAGCGCGCCGACCGTCAGGTCGCGGCCGCCGCGGTCGCCGAAATTCCACAGCCGCGAAAAGGCAAACCCGGCAAACAACAGCGCCATCGCCGCCAGCAGCGCGACAATGCCGAGCACCCACAGAAAGACAGGTGTTTCGACGAGATCGAAGCGATGGCCCACAAAGACCGTCAGCAGCAGCACCAACGAAAAAGCGGCCGTGCGCCGCGACCAGCCGGCCGCCTTCGACGTTTGCCGTTCAGGAATGCTAACCATCGTTTTCCGTGCTGCCCCAACCCGAACGGAGACTTAGTGCCTTTTTGCGATGGCATGAAGCCGAAACATGCGACATCGCGTCAATCGGTCGGCAAGCGATAGTCCTTGAATTGCTGGCGCAAGGTGATCTTCTGGATCTTGCCGGTTGCGGTGTGCGGAATTTCGCCGACGAAAGCGACATCGTCCGGCATCCACCATTTGGCCACCTTGCCATCCATGAACCCGAGAATGTCAGCCTTGGTCGGTTCCTTGCCCGGTTTGCGGACGACGACCAGCAGCGGCCGTTCGCCCCATTTCGAATGCTGAACGCCGATGGCTGCCGCCTCGGCGACATCGGGATGGCCGACAGCCAGGTTCTCGAGGTCGATGGTCGAAATCCATTCGCCGCCGGATTTGATGACGTCCTTGGCGCGATCGGTGATCTGCATGTAGCCGCCGGCGTCGATGTGGGCGACGTCGCCAGTGTCGAACCAGCCATCCTCATCGAACTGCTCCACGCCGGCGTCGCCATAATAGGCACGGGCAACGGCCGGCCCACGCACTTTCAGGCGGCCAAAAGTCTTGCCGTCCCAGGGCTGCTCGTTGTTGTCGTCGTCGGTCACCTTCATTTCGACGCCGAAGGGCGGGTAGCCCTGTTTCTGCTGGACGTCGAGCCGGGCTTCGCCCTCAAGACCAGCATGGTCCGGCTTCAGGGTACACAGCGTGCCGAGCGGCGACATTTCGGTCATGCCCCAGGCGTGGATAACCTGGACATCGTAGTTCTGCTGAAACTTGGTCATGATCGCGCGCGGGCACGACGAGCCGCCGATGACAACCTTGTTGAGATGGGGAAGCTCCTTGCCGGTCTCCTCCAGATGCTGCAGCAGCATCATCCAGACGGTTGGCACGGCGGCGCTGAAGGTCACTTTCTCGGTGTCGAGCAGTTCATAGATCGAGGCGCCATCCATCTTGCAGCCGGGCATGACCAGCTTGGCACCGATCATCGGCCCGCTCTGGCCAAGGCCCCAGGCATTGGCGTGAAACATCGGCACGACAGGCAGGATCGTATCGCGCGACGACAGTCCCATGGCGTCGGGCATGGCAGCGATCATGGCGTGCAGCACGTTCGAACGATGGCTGTAGACGACGCCCTTGGGATCGCCCGTGGTCCCGGACGTGTAACACATGCCGGCGGCGGTGCTTTCGTCGAAGGTCTTCCAGGCGAAGTCGCCATCCGCTTCGTCAAGCCAATCTTCATAGGCGACCGCGTTGGGCAATGTCGTCGGCGGCATATGCGCCCTGTCGGTCAGCACGATCACCTGTTTCAGCGACTTGACGGCGCCGGCGATCTTCTCGAGCAGCGGCACGAAGGTCAGGTCGACGAAGACTGCCTTGTCCTCGGCATGGTTCATGATCCAGACGATCTGCTCGGGAAACAGCCGCGGATTGAGCGTGTGGTAGATGGCGCCGATGCCCATGATGCCGTACCAGGCCTCGATATGGCGTGCGGTGTTCCAGGCCAGCGTGGCGATGCGGTCGCCCAGCCCATAGCCGTCGCGCTCGAGCCGCTGGGCGACCTTCAGGGCACGGCGATGGATGTCGGCGTAAGTGGTGCGCACGATCGGCCCCTCGATCGAGCGCGTCACGATCTCGCGCACGCCATGCTGCCGCTCGGCATTGTCGATGAGCTTATGGCAAAGCAGTGGCCATTCCTGCATCAGTCCCAGCATTCGATCCTCCCTCACGCTTTTGCGTTGTGCTTTTCGAGCTATTGTGGAGCGAACCGGCGGATTGTCCAGCCGCCAGCACCCCTGAGCGCCGCATTGGTGGAAAACCGCCACAATCCGGCCATCGTCGGCGTTAAGTTTCGTTAACGGGCAAAGGGGTGCGATTGGCGACTGAAAGAGGTTCGCATGGACGCGCAGCTCGACGACAAGGCTCTCGAGAGTACGCTTGCCGAAAGTCTGGCCGATCTGGTGCCGGACACAAAGACTGTTTCCGAAGATGAATTTGTTGAAGTTGTCGGCGGCGCGCTGGAAGCGGTCGGCGGCACGCTGCTGTTCAAGATGTGCGTCCAGAATCAGGGCGAGGACCAGCACGTCGCGGCCGCGTCAGTCGGCGATGGCGGAAACCGCCAGTTCCTGCTGCTCACCTTGCCTACCGGCGGCGGTTCCCTGAAGGTCGAGACCGTCTCGAGAAGCAGCAACCCGGTCGCCGGGATCGCTGCCGCCTATGCCGGTCTCATGGACGTGTTCAAGGCCGCCGCCTGACCGCTGACGACAAGTACCTCGAAGATTCCAGGGTCCGATTCATCAATGTCGGCCTCGGCAAGTTTTGCGGGCTGGATGGCGATAGCGGCCTTGCGCAACGGGCTTGCGCGACACACCTTAAGTCGACGCAAGGAGAGCCCCCCGCATGGATCAGATCGCCAACCCCGCACCGGTTTCCAACGCAACCCGGACAAAATCATCACTGTCGAGCCCTATGCCGGCACCGTTACCGTGCGTGTCGGAGACGTGGTCATCGCTTCAACAACGAAGGCCAAGGTGCTGACCGAGGCCCCCTATCCGGCGGCCTTCTACATTCCGTTCGCCGACATCGATTTCGGCAAGCTCGGCCGCACCGACCACTCGACCCATTGCCCCTACAAGGGCGATGCAAGCTATTGGAGCGTGCTGCCTGCCGGCGAGACCGGCCAGAACGCCATGTGGGCCTACGAGCGGCCTTTCGACGAAATGGCTGAAATCCGCAACCACGGCGCATTCTACGCAAGCAAGGTCACGATCGAAGCCAAACCGGACTGAGCCAACGCCGAAGGCATCGAGATCCGCTCGGCTGGCCAGTCACTCCGTCGTGCCGTTATTGCCGATGCCCTCGGCATCGTCGAGCCGCACAAAGGTCAAGCCTTTGGCCTTGAGCGCCAGCAGCCCCTGCACCACGCCTTCGCCGGCCGCATGGGTCGGCTGGTTGATGTGCGAGATGATGACGTCGCCATCCTTGGCCGCCGCGATGCGCCGGGCGGTCTCCTTGGCGCCAAGCAAAGAGCCGCCGTCGCCATTTATCGAGAATCCCGCGACCTTGAAGCCAAGCTTGCGGATCATGGCGATTGACGACGGGCTGTATTCGGCGGTTGCGCCACGAAACCATTTCGGCGCCGGCTCGCCGGTCCCGGTAAGAGCGGCGGCTCCCGATTCGACCTCGGCCAGCACCGCATCCGGGCTGCCGGCGCTGCGAATGCCATAGATTTTCCGCGGCGTGTCGACCGCCGGGACATGGTGGCCGCCATGATTTTCCAGTTCGAACAGATCGGGATGCGCCCGCATGATCTCGACGGCGGCGGCGTTTCGCTTCAGCCAGATGCCGGTCACGAAAATGGTGGCGGGGATCTTGTTGTCCACCAGCGCCGAAAGGATCCGGTTGTCGGTCTGTCCACCGCACGCGTCGAGCGTAAGCGCCACACGGCCGGCTCCGCTCGCCTGCGACTTGATGTGCAGCGTCGGCTCGACGAGGGGCGCGGCATGGCTGGCGGATGCCATCGCCCACGACAGGGCGATCATGCAGAGATTTTTTTGCAGCAGGCGCATCAAACCGATTCCCGGACCCGTCATTTCAAGCAGGCATCCCAACGACCCGCATGAAGGCGGAAATCGGGATGGCGCATAGCAGAAAAGCGCTCCGCGACAATGTGACCGTTCCTGTGGGCGACAGGTCATTCCACCGCGTCGAGAGCGGTCGTGCATGCGGCGCATGATCTCAGATGGCGTGTTCCAGTTTCATTTCGGTGCGCGAAAGAACCTCGCGCACCGCATCGACCACAGGCTTGACCTCCAGGCCCCAGACGCAGCATGCCTTGCTGGGATCCGGCGCGCGGCAGAGGTTTTCGGCCATGCAGGCGCAAGGCATCGGCGGCTGGAGCGAGATGCTGGGCACGCCGACGGGACCCCAGCGCGACGGCTCCGTCAGACCGAACAATCCGACAACCGGGGTTCCGGTGGCTGCGGCCATGTGCATCGGGCCGCTCTCATTGCCGAGAAACAGCCGGGCCTGTTTCAGCACCGCCAGCAGGCTTTCAAGCGACAGGTCACCGACGAGATTGACGACCGACGGCGCGGTCCTGGCGACGATACGTTCGGCGATCTCGCGCTCGTCCGGGCCGCCCACCAGGACTACGTCCAGGCCGGTCTCGCCGGCAATCTCGACGATCACTGCTGCAAACCGCTCCGGCTGCCAACGTCGGCCCTCGAAGCTTGCACCCGCATGTACCGCGATGAATGCGTTTGGCCTCAGATGGTGCTTACCCAGCAGCGCCAATGCTTTCGCCGTCTCCATTGGCAGCGGCTCAAGGTTTGGAATCACCGTGCGAAGTTCGATGCCGAGCGCTTCGAGCGGCGAGAGGTAGCGGTACAGGAAATGCTGACCATCAAAGCCGTAGGGCTTGGCAAAAACATTGGCGGGTTGCCGCTCCAACATACGCAAGGGTCTTTCGGAAGGACTGTAACCGACACGGGTCTTGGCGTTGACGAGCCCGGTGACGATGCGCGACGTCTTCGAGTCGGTCAGGTCGATGGTCAGGTCGAAACGGAAGCGGCGCAACGCCTGCACCATGGCGTAAAGCTCTTTCCCGCGCTCCAAGGACGTGCCGCGCATGCGGTCGCGCCTGAATGTGACCACCTCGGAAGCTATATCATGGGCGATCACGAAGCTCTCGAAGCGAGCCTCGCACAGAAAGACGATGCTGGCGCCGGGGAATGCGAGCCGCAGGTTCTTGGCGAGCGCCGAGGCGAGGACGAGATCGCCTATGAACTTGGTTTGGACGACCAGGATCGAGTGGAACGGCGCGGGAGAAATCTGCAGCATCTGTTTCCGGGAGCAATTTGCGGATAGCCGCAAATTGGGCAGGAACAATGTCGAGATTGCGCGACGCCGCCAGCACGTTCGCGTGAATTGCCTTACAAAACGGTAAGCTGGATGGATCCTATCGGCGGCCTGCCTTCGCAACCAGCACCGCAGCCTGCGCGGCCGCCAGCCTGGCGATCGGTACGCGATAGGGCGAACAGGACACGTAGTCGAGGCCGACCTCTTCGCAAAAGCGGATCGAGGCCGGATCGCCGCCATGTTCGCCGCAGATGCCGAGCTTGATGTCTGGCCGCGTCGCCCTGCCCTTTTGCGCGGCCATGCGCACCAGTTCGCCGACGCCGTCGATGTCGAGCGAGACGAACGGGTCCTGATCGATAATGCCCTTCTGGCGGTAGGTTTCCAGGAACGAGGCCGCATCGTCGCGCGAGATGCCGAAGGTCGTCTGGGTCAGGTCGTTGGTGCCGAAGGAGAAGAATTCGGCTGACTCTGCAATGACATGGGCACGGATCGCGGCGCGGGGGAGCTCGATCATCGTGCCAGTGAGATAGTCGATCTTGACGCCGGTTTCCTCCATGACGCTCTTGGCAACCGCATCGATGCGCGCCTTGACGTAATCGAGTTCCTTCACCAGGCCGACGAGCGGCACCATGATCTCGGGGACCACCAGAGCGCCGGCCTTCCTGCCGGCCTCCACGGCCGCCTCGAAAATGGCGCGCGCCTGCATCTCGGCGATCTCGGGATAGGAGACTGCCAGGCGGCAGCCGCGATGGCCGAGCATCGGGTTGAACTCGTGCAAGGCCTCGGTGCGCTGCCTGAGCTTGTCCGGCGACACCTTCATGGCGGCGGCGACCTCGGCCACCTCCTCCTCGGTCTTCGGCAGGAATTCGTGCAACGGCGGATCGAGCAGGCGGATCGTCACCGGCAGGCCGGCCATGATCTCGAACAGTTCGAGGAAGTCCGAGCGCTGCATGGGCAGAAGCTTGGCAAGTGCGGCGCGCCGGTCCTTTTCGGTGTCTGCCAGGATCATCTCGCGCATGGCGACGATGCGGTCGCCATCGAAGAACATGTGCTCGGTGCGGCAGAGGCCGATGCCTTCGGCGCCGAAGGAGCGCGCCATGCGCGCGTCGAGCGGCGTTTCGGCATTGGTGCGCACTTTCATGCGGCGGACCGCGTCCGCCCACTCCATGATGGCGGCGAAATCGCCGGAAAGTTCGGGCTGCAGCATCGGCACGGCGCCCTTCAGCACCTGGCCATTGCCGCCGTCAATGGTGACGATGTCGCCCTTGCGGAAGGTCGAGCCCATCGCCATCAGCGTGCCGGCCTTGTAGTCGACACGCAGCGAGCCGGCCCCGGAGACGCAAGGCTTGCCCATGCCGCGTGCCACCACCGCGGCGTGGCTGGTCATGCCGCCGCGCGTGGTCAGGATGCCTTCCGCCGCATGCATGCCGTGGATGTCTTCGGGGCTGGTTTCGATGCGCACCAGGATCGCCTTGCGGCCCTGCGTCTTCAATTCCTCGGCGTCGCCGGAGGAAAAGACGATCTCGCCGGTGGCGGCACCGGGCGACGCCGGCAGTCCGATGCCGATGACGTCGCGCGCGGCCTTGGGGTCGATAGTCGGATGCAGCAACTGGTCGAGCGAGGCCGGGTCGATACGGGCGACGGCTTCCTCTTTCGTGATCAATCTGTCGCGCGCCATCTCGACGGCGATTTTCAGCGCCGCCTTGGCGGTGCGCTTGCCGGAGCGGGTCTGCAGCATCCACAATTTGCCGCGCTCGATGGTGAATTCGAGATCCTGCATGTCGCGGTAGTGCTTCTCCAGACTGTCGGAGATGGTGACAAAGGACTGGAACGCGTCAGGCATCAGCTTCTGCAGCGACGGCCTGTCCGAGCCAGCTGCGATACGTGCCGCTTCGGTGATGTTCTGCGGCGTGCGGATGCCGGCGACGACGTCCTCGCCCTGCGCGTTCACCAGGAACTCGCCATAGAGCATCTTTTCGCCGGTCGAAGGGTTGCGCGTGAAGGCAACGCCGGTGGCCGAGGTTTCGCCCATATTGCCGAACACCATGGCCTGGACGTTGACCGCGGTGCCCCAGCTTTCGGGAATGTCGTGCAGCCGGCGATAGGTGATGGCGCGGTTGTTCATCCAGCTCGAGAACACGGCTGATATCGCGCCCCAGAGCTGCTCATGCGGATCCTGCGGAAAAGGCCTGCCGAGCTCTTCCTCGACCTTGGCCTTGTAGAGCGCGATGACGCCTTGCCATTCGAGCGCCGTGAGTTCGGTGTCGAGCTCGTGCCCGAGCCCCCCCTTCTGATCCTCCAGGATTTCCTCGAACACCTCATGGTCGAGGCCCATGACGACATCGGAATACATCTGGATGAAGCGGCGGTAGCTGTCATAGGCAAAGCGCGCGTCGCCGGAATCGGCGGCCAGCGCCTCGACCGTCTCGTCGTTCAGGCCGAGATTGAGCACGGTATCCATCATGCCGGGCATCGAGGCGCGAGCGCCCGAACGCACCGACACCAGCAGCAGTTTCGACGGGTCGCCGAACCGACGGCCGGTCAGCCGGCCGATGTGATCGAGCGCGACCGCGACATCGGCTTCCAACCCGGCCGGATAAATACGGCCGTTGGCGTAGTAGGCGTTGCAGACCTCCGTGGTGATGGTGAAGCCCGGCGGCACCGGCAGCCCCAGGCTGCACATCTCGGCCAGGTTGGCGCCTTTGCCGCCCAGGAGATTCCTGTCGCTGGCACGGCCTTCCGCCGCACCATCGCCAAAGGTGAAAACCCATTTGGTCATGCATCGCTCCGGTTGCAGGAGACTGGAAAGATTGGCGAAACGGAAAGTTCCGCCGGTCCGTCCTTGGAGCGATATGATGCTGCAGTGCGAAAGGCAAGACATCGGCAAAGCCACCTGGCCACTACAATCGATTAAGCAAAGCCGTGCTCCAGCATGCGGCAAAAAGACTTGCCAAGTCAGGAATTCTGGGGTAGAACATACAGTGAACAAACAGGTGCGCCATGAAACTGCCCGGAAAACTCGACTATCTGGAAATGCCCGCGACCGGTGGAACGCTGGACCGGCTGAAGGCTTTTTACAGTACCGCCTTTGCCTGGTCGTTCACCGATTATGGGCCGACCTATTCGGCCTTTGCCGAAGGCCTGGACGTAGGCTTTCAGGCAGATGCCGCGGAAGCGCCATCAAAGCCGCTGCCCGTGCTCTAAGCAGGGATCTGGAGCAAACCCTCGACGCTGTCGAAAGCGCCGGCGGCACGATTGTCAAACCGATCTTCCCGTTCCCCGGCGGCCGGCGCTTCCACTTCGTCGATCCAGCCGGAAACGATATGGCGGTGTGGTCCGAATAGCCCGCTGCATATCATTTGCCAGCGCTGCGTTGCCTGCCCAATTCGAGCGTTCCAACCGTCACTCATAAGGATTGTGCTTTTTGGCTGCTCTGCTAATAACGCGCCGCACAAGCGACTCTGACGGCAATTGGGGCGTCGCCAAGTGGTAAGGCATCGGTTTTTGGTACCGACATTCCCAGGTTCGAATCCTGGCGCCCCAGCCATCCCGCGAAGGTCCGTCCGGACACATAGGACCCGAGAGGACCTTTGCGATCTTGCATGAAGCCGATCAGCTAATAATTCGACTGTTTCATAAATCCAGATGAGCCAACGCCATCGCGGCAAATTCGGGTCCGCATTTGCACATGATCTGTACAGTGTCGCCTTGAACATCTCCTTCTTTCCATACATAGGTCGGCCAGGTGGGTGGCGGCTCAACATGGAACTTCAATGAACCTTCCTATCTTCGCCATCAACCTCGATCGCGAGACCCAGCGCTGGAGCGAATTGCTCGCCAGCGCCGAAGCGGCAGGACTGACCTTGCAGCGCATTGCCGCCGTCGACGGTCGGGCTCTCGCTGAAAAAGACTGGACGGAGATCGATCTGCCAGCCGCGCGCAAGCTGAGCGGGCGCGACATCCTTTCGGGCGAATATGCCTGTTACCGCAGCCATATCCGGGCGCTGGAAACGTTCCTGGCCGGAGGGAGCGCCCATGGCCTGATTGTCGAGGACGACGTCCTCTTCAGCGAGAATACCATGCGGCGCATCGAGGCCATCATCGCGGCGGTGCCGGATTTCGACGTCATCAAGCTGACCAACCATCGCATGAGCTTCTTCATGCGCGCGGTCGAGACAGTGGAAGGCGACGAGATCGGTCGTGCGCTGCATGGCCCGCAAGGCTCGGCCGCCGCCTATCTGGTGACCAGGGAGGGCGCGCAGGGTCTGTTGTCGGCGCTCGCCGTTATGAAAATGCCATGGGACGTCGCACTCGAGCGCTTTTGGGATACCGGCCTGAAAGTCTATTCGGTCCGCCAAAACGTGCTTGGCTTCGCCGCCAGCAGTGGGATTTCGGGCATAGCCGGTCCCTCGGGAAGCTACAAATCCGCAAGGCTGGGCGGGCCAAGCCGGCTACGTGCCGGGGTGTTGCGGGCCAGCGACGAGCTGCGCCGCCTGCATCACGTCCTGCTGCCGCCCCCTCTGCCGCGAGATGCCCTGGATGATGCCAAGGACAACGCGCCTCGCCACACCTTGCTTCTGTTGCTTGCGGCATTCGCCATTCTCGCTTTGGTCTCCGCGGTGTGGCGCGAGGCCGACACCTACCGCTATGCGGGCCTGGCGCTGGCCCTGGTCGCGGTCATCCGCTGGTTCAGAGTGGATTTGTGGACCTACAGCAAACCGCTGATCGGTTGGGTCGGCTTTCTCTGTCTGGGCTGGTCGCTCTATGTCTTCATCCGACTGGCGATCGTCTATTTCGGCACCCACCAGTTGGGTGGCGCCGAAGGCATTTACATGTTTCCGCTGTTCTATGCGACGACCGGCTTCGCGTTTCTGCTGTTTGTCAGGCAACCCGCACGGCTCGTGCTCTGGTTCATGATCCTCAGTCTCGTCTTCCTGGCGGCGGACACCTTCTATTCGGACATGTTTCAAGGCATCCAACCGGCCCCGTGGCTTTTCAACAATCCCATCCACGCGTCGGTGGCGGCCGGTTTCATCTTCCTCTGCACGCTGCAATTCATGGCCTACTCGGCCCAGAGAACGGACCTCGGGAAAGCAACCAAGAACCTGCATTGGGTCCTGTCGACAGCCGTCCTGCTGCTTGCCCTCGTCAACATCATCGAGATGCGCTCAAAGGGAGTGTGGCTTGCGCTTGCGCTCGCTCTGCTCTTGTTGGCGGTCATGACCCTGGCGAGAGGCCATCGCCGCGAACTGTTGGTTTCGGGTGGCGTGCTGGTGATCGTGGCGGCCGGCATTGTCGCGGCACACAACATCTTCTCGTCCACCGCCGACGATACCATGGCATTCGTCAAAACCTTGGTTCCGGATGTGTTCAGGCATGGGGTCCTCCCCGCCTTCGACCGCGCCATCGCGAGCGACGCGGTTCCGCTTGCAGCCAAGGAAAGGCTGATGCTGTGGGCGGATGCGATCAATATCTGGAAGCGCCACCCGATCTTCGGAGCCAGTTCCAGCTGGCTGACCGAATGGCAGAACAGAACCTATCATCCCATGATCTTCAATGTCTTCCACAATGGTTATCTGGAGATTGCCGTGCGTTATGGGGTGGTCGGACTGGCGTTCTTTGCCTTTCTCTACACCTGGTCGGCCAGGCAGGTTCTGCTGGCCAGGCGAGCCAAGCTCGTCGCTCCGGCCGCATGGTCCTGCTACATCTCCACACTGGTCTTCTTCGCCCTAACCATCCTCACCAATTCCAACAACCGGCTGGCCATGGGCGAGGCCTTCATGTGGTTTGCCGCAGCGTTCGGCTTCTATTGTTTTTATGTTCGCCAGCAGAAGAACCTTGTCGCGCCGCGGACCTATTTTTAGGGCCTGCCGGCGCAGCACGTATCTGACCAGCCGATTGCGACCAATCCACCTTTGACGCCCCGCTCAATTTCCCGATAATCGGGAAAGTCGATGCCAAAATCGATGGCTTATCGCCGGCAACCCCTTCGTTACGATCGACACGGATCACAGACAGGGGTTGTCACGGACATGCTGACGGACAGGCAGGCACGCGAGGCGGTGGAGCAGTACCGCGAGGAAGGATACGCGGTCGTTCGACAATTCGTCGACGGCGACGAGATGATCCGGCTGAAGAAGGAAACCGATGCAATCTATGCCGAAGGCCTCAAGCATCACGCCACCTTCCGGCACGGCAACCTGAATTTCCAGATCCTGCCTGAATCGGACTTTGGCCAACGCTATGTGCTGCAGGCTTACTGGTTTTCCTGGATCAATTCCTATTTCGAAGAATTCCGCCGCAATCCCGACTATCTGAAGCTGCTCGAGAGCCTGATCGGCCGTGACATAAGGCAGATCGCCCAACAGCTGCACTGGAAGCCGCCCGGCGCCAATGTCACGGGTTATCGCTTCCACCAGGATCTGCGCTTCCGTAACCAGGCGGCCTTCGACAATGTCGCCGACGCCACCGTGACAACAGGCCTCGCGGTCGATCGGGCGACGCTGGACAATGGCTGCCTTCAGGTCGTGCCCGGCAGCCACAAGCTCGGCTATCTCGGCCTGTCGGATGAGGGAACCGGCGAGCTGATGAAGGGCCTGACCGCCGAAGAAGAGTTGCGCAAAGTCGGCATCGACCCGGCGACCATCGTTCCGCTGGTGCTGGAGCCGGGCGACCTTGCTTTATGGGGGCTGCTTACCGTGCACGGCTCCTCGCCCAACAAATCGCGGCACGACCGGGCCTTTGCGCTGTCCAGCTATGTGCGGGCCGATACGACGCAACGTGGCGAATGGGCGTTCAGGGACGGCGTTTCGGTGCCGCTCGGCAAGACGCCGGCACTGTGCAAATACGAAAAGCTCTTCGAGGAGCCGGGACCGATGTACGACACCACCGCCTGGTGGAAATGACGCTGCCGCGTCGGGCGACGGGGGCAGAGGGGGCCTGGCGTTCGCGCCAGGCCCCTGGCGGCGTTGGCCATGGACAATCGGGCAGCATTTCAGGCGGTGAAGTCGGCCGACAGTTCGCGGATCAGGAAATCGACGAACGCGCGCACCTTGGCCGCAATATAGGTGCGGTGCGGATAGAGCGCGTAGATCGGGCTGGAGCCGGGGCGAAACTCATCCAGTTGCACTTCCAGCCGGCCGTCCCTGATTGCAGCGTCGACCAGCAGGCTGGGCAGGTTGCCGATGCCGAAACCGGCGGTGGTCATCTGGTAGGCGGCCTCGACGCTGTTGGTCGAGATGCGCCCGCCGATAGCCGCATCGAAAGGGCCGTCGGGTCCGATGAATGGCCACGTGCCAAGGCGCTTGGCGAAATTGCTCAGCACGCAGGAATGGCTTGCCAGCTCATCCGGGTGGACCGGACGGCCGTTTGCATCCCAATAATCGGGCGTGGCGCAGACATAATTGCGGACTTCACCAAGCCGGCGGGCAATCAGGGCGGAATCCGCCTGACCGCCGAAGCGGATGGCCACATCGTAGCCTTCCTCGACAATGCCGACGACATAACGCGCGGTGAGGTCGAACTCGATCGTGGTGAGCGGGTTTTCTTCGAGGAATTTCGGCACCAGCTTGGTTATGCGCGTGTGGCCCAGAACATTGGAGCAGGAAACCCGGATCAGGCCGCGCGTCTCCTTGTGCAGGCCGCGCGTCGAATCCTGCAGTTCGGAAATGTCGTCGAGCAGGCTGCGGGCACGCGGAGCATAGTCGCGGCCCGCCTCGGTGAGGCTGAGACGCCTTGTGGTGCGATTGATGAGCCGGACGCCAAGGTCGTCTTCCAGTTCCTTGATGGTGCGGCTGACGGCCGTCGTCGACATGTTGAGATCGCGCGCCGCCGCCGACAGGCTGCCCAGCAGGCAGACCCGATCGAACACCCGCATCGCCGTCAGAAGATTCATCTTGCCTTCCCCTCGCCGTCGCGGCCCCGCCGCCATCGGCTGCGTCCTGTAGAGAACAGCGCCCAGCAACGACGCGGCAAGGGCATTCCACCGAATTTGGGCGTAAAATCAACAATGGGAGAACCGATATGACATCCAGACCCCTTCATCCCGCGATCGGCACATTTGCGAAAGGCGCGAAGAGCGGCGCGCTTGGCCGCCGCGAGTTCCTGGCGCTGGCCAGCGCCTTCGGCGCCAGCACGGCAATTGCCTATGGGCTCATCGGTCAGCCGGTCCCGGCGCGGGCCGAGGAAGTCGTCCAACCCAGGAAGGGCGGCGTGGTGCGTGTTGCCATGCAGGTGATGGCGTTGGAAGACCCGCGCAAGTTCAAGGTTTCGCAGATGGGCAACATCGCCATGCAGTTTCTCGAACCGCTGGTGCGCTGGAAGCCGGATTTCACCTTCGAGCCGGTGCTGCTGCAGAGCTGGGAGATCAATGCGGACGCGACGGAATATGTGCTCAAGGTGCGTCCGGGCGTGAAGTGGTCGAACGGCGACGATTTCACCGCAACAGATGTTGCCTTCAACATCACGCGCTGGTGCGAAAAGGATGCCGCCGGCAACTCGATGGCCGGGTGCATGACCGCGCTGATCGATCCCGACACCAAGGTGGCGCGCACTGGCGCCATCGAGGTTCGCGACGGCCACACCGTGGTCCTGAAACTGTCTCAGCCCGACATCACCATCATCCCAGCGATGACCGACTATCCGGCATTGATCGTCCACCACACATTCAATCCGAAGGCGGCGCCACTGTCGGCCAACCCCGTTTGCACGGGCCCGTTCGAGCTTAAAAGACTCGATGTCGGCGTTGCTGCCTCGGTGCGCAAGCGGCCGGACGGGTCGTGGTGGGGCGGCGAGGTGTTCCTCGACGGCATCGACTGGACCGACTACGGCACCGACTCGGCCGCCACCGTCTCCGCCTTCGAATCCGGTGAGATCGACCTGAACGGCCAGACGCAGTCCTATGACGTCGCCATGCTCGACAGGCTGGGCCTGAAGAAAAGCGAGATCGTCACCGCCGCCACCCTGGTCTCGCGCTGCAACGTCAACGCCAAACCCTATGACGACAAGCGCGTGCGCAACGCCATACAGCTTGCGGTCGACAACGAAGCGGTGCTGCAACTGGGCGCCGACGGCATGGGTATCGTCGCGCAGAACGATCATGTCGGACCGATGCATCCCGAACACGCCGACTTGCCGCCGATCAAACGTGATCCGGCCCGGGCCAGGGCATTGCTCGAGGAAGCTGGCCAGCTCGATTTCGAGTTTGATCTGATCTCGGTCGAAGCCGATTACCGCAAGGAAAGCTCCGATGCCGTCGCCCAGCAGATGCGCGACGCGGGCTTCAAGGTGAAACGCACCGTCATCCCGGAATCGGCATTCTGGAACGACTGGACGAAGTATCCCTTCGCGACCACCAATTGGAACGCCCGACCGCTCGGCATCCAGACCTATGCGCTTGCCTACCAGACCGGTTCGGCATGGAACGAGACAGGGTTCGCCGATCCCGACTTCGATGCCAAGGTCCACAAGGCCAACGCCATCGCCGATCCGGAGCAGCGCCGTGCGGTGATGAAGGAACTGCAGGTCATGCTGCAGGATTCCGGCATCATCGTTCAGCCCTACTGGCGAAAGCTGTTCTGCCATATGAAACCTGCCTTGATGGGTTACCAGATGCATCAAGCCTATGAGCAGGACTTCACCCGGGCCTGGCTCGCGGCCTGATCGCGGGCAACCCTTCCGACAGGCGGCGCATTTTCCGGCGCCGCCCATCGCCTGCTCACCGGGAAAGTTGCGCCGAAGCGTCGGCATCAAGGGCGTTCGAGGAGCAGTGTGGGCTTCGCATCGGGCATGATGCGCAGGTGCGGCCACACGCGCCATACCTTGGCAGGTCGGCCGGAATCCCGGGCCAGCGCACCGGACCGGCTGGCACATCAAGCGTGTGAAACATTCTGGTTTCCGCCTCTGTCATCATCAAGCTCCGGTTCATGGCTGGAGCTTACTTTTGAAAGATGGAAGTGAAACCCGCTTTCCCGGGCAACGACCTTCCCGAAAACCGGGAGAATTCGCGCTCTTGGTGCCGACAGGAACCGAAGCGGCAAGATCGAGCCGCATGAGCGGTCTGCCGCCGCCTGATGTTTAGAGATCTCAGGTCTCTGCCGCTCAATCGAACTGAATTCGCCTGCTTATTGCGCGGAACTCCAGCCTGTCTCGGGCGTTGGACGCCAATATCTGCAAGATATTTTCCGGTCGACGACAGGCAGTATTATGAAGCTGGCGAAACGCCCCGAGCCACACACGGTCTTCGGACATGAAGCAATTTTGCGGTTGAGATCGCGGAACATGCGGCGTTATTTCCATCCTATCTGGAGACCTTAAATTGCCAGTTCGAATATGCTGCGTCTTTGGCAGCTGGCAATTGCTCAGCCTGGTTGCCTCTCTTCGCCAGTCAACAATGGATGGAAGCTTCCCGGCGGGTGAGGAGCATGAGGATTACCTTCTGCTCTATGAAACGGCCGGCGTTTCCGAGCATTTCAAGACCGGTCTTGCTGAACTTGCGTCGACAGTATGGACCTGGAAACGGATCATATGGGCATACGACCTTCTGACGTCCGAGCGTAAATATGGGCAACTGCAAATTTTCCGGATCCATCGTCTGATCCGAGACACAATTGGCATCGACGCGAGTTCCGCGGTTGAAATCTGGGCCTGCTTCGTTAACCGGCCATCGGAAAATCATACCCAGAAGCCGAGATCGTTTTGTATGAGGATGGCTTGACGTCATATCTTCCATTCGAAATATCAACCATGTCACGGCCGCCAGGCACCAGGTTTAGACGGCGCATCACCGGAGCCTTGATTGCAGGACTCTCTACAATTTCACCGGCGTTCCGACTGAGGAAAGCGGCCGACAAGATAGAAAGACACCATCTGAGACGGGTGACAAAGTTTTATTCTTTGCTCCACGAAATCCCCATTCACGATGCTCTGGAGAACATACCAAGATTCCAGGTCGGCGCTTCGCTGATGCGCGACGTAATAGATGAAGCCTGCAGGGATGCGCTTTCCGACGGCAATGAACATTGCCGTGCGTCAGCCAACCCACGGATCCTGCTGCTCGGCCAGGCATTGTCGCGAAACGGCATAATGTCGTACGCGCAAGAGGCGGCGATCTATAGACGCATTGCGGAGCAGATCGTTGAGAGAGGATACGACGTCGTCTGGAAGGAACATCCCAGAATAAGCACGCCCTTCTTCCCCGAATTGCTGGATACCATCGGCAATGTGACGGCCGACGCCAGCACCAGGATCATGGAGGCGAACCTTCCGCACATATATCCGATAGAGCTTGTCGTATCCCGGATGAACATTGTTGGGTGCGTCTCCGGCACGTCAGCTGCCCTTCTCTACCTGAAGTGGCTTTACGGCATCAAAACATACACATTTGCGGAAACCTTGATCCCCCTGATGACTGGCGCGGATATTCTAATGAGCGAAATGGTGAAAGCCTATGCGGAGCCCTTTTCAGCACTCCACTCTTTGAACGAGACGCAGACGGGAATCCGTTGAACGGCGGCAACGCCGCGCTACGTCCCGGCGCATCAAGACCAGGATGAGGCGGAACAGACCTGGCTGAAAAGGCTCAAGCAAAAATTGCGGCTTTGAAAGACAACGCCGTCGATCTGAGTTTCAGCCTGAACCGCCAATACCGAGCTGGTTTCGACCTTCGCGGCGGGCAGGCACAGATTGGAGCAGAATGAGACTTCATCCAGCCGCCGAACGGATTGCTTTTTTCAGCACGCTTGTCGCTGTTCTTGTCCTTGCACTGGTGCCTATACCCGGACTCGAGGAGTACGGGATCGATATCGGTTTCCATTACGACAAGCTGAATCACGCCAGCGCCTTTGCCGTCATGACTTTCCTTGGAGGGCTCGGCTGGCCTGATCGCAAGGTCAGGCTGATCGTCTTCCTTGCAGTTGTTGGAGCGGCGATCGAGGTCCTCCAGGGCACGGCGCTGATACGACGTGATCTGGACGTGTCCGACTGGGTTGCCGATTGCGTCGGCATCGCGTGTGGCCTCGTGGCCGTGATCTGTGTGAACTGGATCTTGCGGCGCAGAGGTTGAGCCTGTTCTCAAGCCTTTGTGCACGGGGCCGATAGCCAGAGGAGTTCGCCCCCGGCTCCATTGACTCGGCGAAATCGGATTGCAACGGTCCGATCCGAGAGTGGGCGGTTTTTTCTACCTTGGCCGGACAGATGAAGCTTCGGGCGCGGCACCCAGGAAGCGCGCCATCAGTATTGAGGGACGATGACGATCAAGATCAGGCTTCCGGGTGGTGTGTTGAAGGTCAAGCAACGTCATGAGTTGCGGCGACGGGAGCACAAGGGCGAAGTCCCGGCCTGGCAGTTTGGCAAATATTTCGTCATCTGGTGGCCCAGTACAATTCCCGATCGACCCTCCAAGAGCTCGAATACTAACGAGGAGCTTGAAATGAACATTCCGTCGACTGGAGAAAGCACGTAAGCTCTATGCATCATGGCTTTGCGAATCAGATTGCCGGGGGCACACTGAAGGTGAAGACCTACCGCGAACTGCGTGATCGCGAGCGGGATCGCAGGGTGCCTGTGCTGAAACTGGGATCGCTCTATTTCGTCTGGTCCTCGGCCAAGCATCATTCGCACAGGCACAGTCCGCGGCCCTGACTGCTTGTTTGTCGCCCGGAAGGCCACCTACACACTTTTTGGAATGCTCCTGAGGCCCCGCTCCAGGCAGCGCGACCTGGGTCAGCTTGCCTCGCGCATCGCCTCGGCCGCCTGCAGGTCGACCGACACCAGTTGGCTGACGCCCTGTTCGGCCATGGTCACGCCGAACAGCCGGTTCATGCGCGCCATGGTGATGGGATTGTGTGTAATGATGACGAAACGCGTCTCGGTGGTGGCCGCCATCTCGTCCATGAGATTGCAGAAGCGCTCGACATTGTGATCGTCGAGCGGCGCGTCGACTTCGTCGAGCACGCAGATCGGCGCCGGATTGGTCAGGAACACCGCGAAGATCAGCGACATCGCCGTCAACGCCTGCTCGCCGCCGGACAGCAGCGTCATGGTCTGCGGCTTCTTGCCGGGCGGGCGGGCAAGAATTTCGAGGCCAGCCTCGAGCGGATCGTCGGATTCGATCAACTGCAATTCCGCCGTGCCGCCGCCGAACAGATGCGAGAACAGCCGCTGGAAATGGCCGTTGACGACCTCGAAGGCGGCCAGCAACCGCTCGCGGCCTTCGCGGTTGAGGCTCTGGATCGCCTGCCTGAGCTTGCGGATCGCCTCAATGATGTCCTCGCGCTCGGAGACGATCGCCTCCAGCCGGTCGGATAGCTCCTTCTGCTCCTCCTCGGCGCGCAGGTTGACGGCGCCGAGCCGTTCGCGCTCGATCTTCAGCCTGTCGAGTTGACGCTCGATCTCGGCCATCTCAGGCATCGGGCTGTCGGCCTCCAGACCGGTGTGGCGGATGACCAGATGCGGCGGCGTGTTCAGCGTTTCCTGGATGCGCGCCTCGATCTCCAGCCGGCGCTCGTCGGCCGCGGTCAGCCGCTCTTCGGCGCGAACGCGGGTCTCGCGCGCCTCGGCCAGGAACTGGATGGCGCCAGTGGCGGCCTTGTCCATTTCGGATTGCCGGTTCTCCGCTTCCTGCAGACGGTCGGCCGCCGCCTTGCGCAAGCTCTCGGCCTCGGTGAGCTGCGACAGCAAGGCACGCCGCTTGGCGTCGATTTCATCGGGAGCATCGGCCAGCCGCTCGCGTTCGGCCTCGGCCTCGGCTCTGCGTTCGCCGAGCGATGCGATCTGCGTCGAGGCGTTTTCGGCCCGCTCCAGCCAATTGCTGCGCTCGGCGC
>NZ_RZOL01000240.1:0-9516 GCF_004022985.1 Mesorhizobium sp. M7A.F.Ca.ET.027.02.1.1
GCATCGACCTTCGGCGCCTGCAGATCGGCGAGTGGCACCAGCTTCGGGTTGGAGTCCGCACCCTTGCCGACCGCGTATTCGAAGGAGTCGCCTGTTTTCAGCACGTCCTGACCGCCCTTGCCGGTCAGCCATTTCAGGAACGCCTGGGCTTCCTTGGGATGCTTGCTGGAGGCCAGCACGCCGCCGCCGGAGATCGAGACGAAGGCGCCCGGATCCTGGTTCTTGAAATAGTGCAGCTCGACATTCTTGCTGTTTTCGCCGGTCTTGGCCTGATCGCCGAAGTAGTAATAGTGATAGATGACGCCGCCTTCGATCTCGCCGGCATTGACCGCCTTCATCACCGTGCTGTTGCCCTTGTAGGCGGTGAAATTGGTTTTCATCGCCTTCAGCCAGTCGGCGGTAGCGGCTTCGCCCTTGAGCTGGAGCAGGGCGCTGACGATGGCCTGGAAATCGGCGCCCGACGGGGAGGCGGCCCAGCGGCCCTTCCAGTTCGGATTGGCGAGGTCAAGCATCGACTTGGGCAGCTGGTCGGCGGTCAGCTTGGTCTTGTTATAGGCAAAGACCGTGCTGCGCGCGGCGACGCCGACCCATTTGCCGCTGGCCGGCTGATAGTCCTGCGGAACCTGTGCCAACGTGTCGGCATCGACCGGCGCGAACAGGCCGGCGCTCTCGACCAGCGCCATGGCTGGTGAGTTTTCCGTCAGGAACACGTCTGCGGGTGAAGCAGTGCCCTCGGCGACGATCTGATTGGAGAAGTCGCTGTCGCCGCCATTGCGCACTGTGACCTTGATGCCCGTTTCCTTGGTGAAGCCTTCGGCCCACGCCTTGGTCAGGCTTTCGTGCTGGGCGTTATAGACAATGATGCCGGCATCCTCGGCCATCGACGGGCTGGCGATCAGCATGATTGCCAGCGCCGTGGCGCCGGCGAGGGTGGAAAGAGCATATTTCATGACATTGTCCTAAAGTTCGGGTTGGCACCGGCTCACCTACCGATACCTGACAGGCTTAGTCAACATTGGTGATCTGCTTCAATCGGTCGCTGAAGCACAAACGCTTGATATCGGGCTCACAATTCCAAGCATGAAGGGACGCGAATGGCGTGCGAATTCAAACCGATGGTTGATCCGCGGGCCGGATGAATGGGGCGGCTTGCAGACCGTGGAAAAGCAACGAATGCCGCCTGACGACCCTGGGAAGGTCCAAGCACCAGCCTTTGGCCTGCGTGAACAAGGCCTCCAGCAGTACAGCTATTTCTAACCGGGCGACGTGTTGACCCAGACAGGCATGCAGTCCGGTGCCAAAGGCAAGGGCCGACGAAATGCCGGAACCCAAATCCAACCGGTCGCCCGCCGGAAAAACAGAGATGTCTCGATTGGCGCTCGCCAGCACGGGTACGACGGCCTGCCCGGCTTTTATGGTTGCGCCACCAAATTGCAAATCTTCCGCGGCGATGCGCGCTCCGGCATAGTGAACCGGAGCGCAAAAACGGAGCAGCTCTTCGGCTGCTGAAAACCAACTGACTTTCCCATCTTCAAGCAGCGAAAGCTGTTCTGGGAAGCGTGCAAGCGCGACCAGCGCATTGCCGAAGGTATCGACGACTGTCGCCTGCCCGGCAAAGAGCAGGAATACGATGTTTGCAATGGCATCGTCTCTCAGCCAGCGGCCAGCCTCGACTTCGGCAAGCATCTGAGCTGAAATACCGTTTGGGCGCACAGTACCGTGTTCTATCACGCTGGATACCCATGCCTCCAACCGGCGGCAGGCATCGTTTGCGTCTTCGTCTACGCCGCCGGCCCTTATTTCCAGGGCGTTGGCCATAAGCTGTGCGTCGGCGCCAATCCGCCAGGGATCGTCCATGTCGATACCAAGGATCTGTTCCAGGCCTGAAAACGATAGCGGCAGGCCTATATCACGAACCGCGTCGAACTCCGGTTTTTGTACAGCTGCCTGCGTAAGTTCCGACGCTTTGGCCGCAAGCCGGTCGAATAGCCCGTTGCTGGAGGAAAAGCTTAGCGAACCAGCCAATGGGCGGCGCAGGCGCATGTGCCGCGGCGGGTCGGACAGCAGCATGGAACGGGTCAACAGGTCCAGGGCCGGATTGGCGCTGATCTTTTGCCTGACCTCCTGATAGGCGCCCGGCGGTGCCTGCAGCAACAGCGGGTGTTTCAAGGCCTGGGAAACAAGCGCATGGCTGAACACGTAGAAGGCTTCACCGACCTCGGGATAAGGAGGTTTGCCCCAACTGGCGCCTCCCGAACTCCGACGACGGGCGAATTCGGGAAACGCATCGCTGCCATGGGCGATGGGGTCAAATAGATCAGCCTGATCTGTCATCGGGCAAGATCGACAGCAAAGATAACGCGAAATCCGCCGGAACTCATGTCTTCAGGTAGAAAATCGGACGCGAGATGTAGAAATTCGCACCGGAGAACACGGTTATAGAACCGCAGTAGCGGATCCCTCGTTATGGATTCCACCGAAGGCATGACACCGGTCCGATGCCAATCGTCGATGGTCCGACGAAATTCCGGATCCGGCCGAACCTTGTCGGGCAACTCGTCCTGTGCTCCCGCGTAGGACGGGCAACGTCCGTCGCCGACCAACCAACGCGCACCGACCTGCCGTCCATAGTCAGACATTTGCGACAACAGGCGGCGTGCCATGTCGGTGCCGCGGAATTCGGGTCGCACACCAAGATTGTACACGTAGAGTGACCGTGCAGGTTGGCTCCTGGCAAGCGAAGAGTAGGCGGAGAAGGTCTTGGGGAACCTTCCCGTATCGTGCGGATCTTGGCTGGTTTCCACGAAGCAGATCGCGCCGGCAACAAGGTTCTCAACCATGGCCAGGATCATTGTATGCCCGAGCGAAAGCCGGTGGTGAATTGTTTTTTCGCTGGCACCGAGTCTTCCCCAGGCCGCGGCCTCCATCGCGGCCATGCCCGGAACGTCGTCTGCCATAAGCTGTTGAAATACGATCATCTTCATCGTCGAAAGGCGGCTCGTAATTGCGATATCGAATCGATAATTTTCTGATACCAGCTGTTGATGAGTGCATGAGTAGGGGCGGGTTGTCTCATGATCTTCTATGTTTGCCATCGCTTGCATGCCTATACCCTGGCAAGCCTGCTACTCTATTTTCGAACAGATTTGCAGGGTTCTGTGCGCTTTGTCCCCTATGACGAACGGGAGCATCTGCTTGAGATTTCCAGAGGCACCGTTCTTTGGACGGATTTGGACCGACTGAGCGAAGCAGAGATTGAAGCATGCTCCAATCTCAGCCAGCGGATGAAGTCGCAGCAGCCTGATCTGTTTCAACTCAACCATCCCCGAAAAAGCCTTCAGCGTTTCGATCTATTGCGTATGCTGTTCGCGGACGGCATCAATGATTTCAATGTATACAGACCCGAAAGTCTGCCGGCGGGAATGCGTTTCCCTGTCTTTCTGCGTGACGAGACGGGCGCCGCTTATAAAGTGCCGCCGCTGTTGCAATCGCCGGTGGAACTCGGCCAGGCGCTCTCTGACCTGGGTACGATGAATTTTGTTCGCCCCATGGTGGTGGAGTTTGGAGCAAAGGCAGGTGCCGATGGCAGCTACCGGAAATACTCGGCATATCGGATCGGCGCGCGCAGTTATGCGCAACACTGCTTCGCCAGCAAGGAGTGGTTCATAAAGGTACAGGGAGGCGGCATGTCGCGGCGACATCGGGTCGAGCATACCGCCTTTGTGCGCGACAATCCGCATGCGGTAGAACTGATGCCGATTTTCGAAAAGGCGGGGATCTCATATGGCAGGATCGACTACACCATTGTCGATGGTCGTATCCAGGTTTTCGAGATCAACACCAATCCCACTGTATTGAACGACCCGCCCACACCCTTCGACAGATACGATTCGTTGCCTTACGCCAACATGCATGCAGATGCCTTGGCACAGCTGCCATATGCTAACGATCCCCTATCCACTCCGGTTATCGATGAGACACATCTCCAGATCTTGGGCCGCCTGAAAAACAAGTACCGTCGCAGACGGATGAAGCTGACCGTTCGAAAGGGCTTCAGGTCTTTCCGGGACGCCATGTTCGGCGCCAAGCCTTGAGTTCTCGAACAAGAGCGCTGGGCAATATCGCACTGGCGATCGGCGCGCGGTGTGCCGCAATCTTTCGTGATTTGCCGATAGTTTGGCTTGGACATTATTTCGCCGGCCACGTAACAAATCAGCGCCGAGACGCGAAATTCGGGGGAGTGAACTCTTGTGAGCGGCAAGGACGAGGCCGAACTTTCCCGGCTGATGCGGGCCGCGATCGCGGGAGATGAAAGGGCTTACGCCGACTTTCTGCACCGGATTGCCGCGCTGGTTCGCGGTTTTGCCAGGCGCAAGATCGTGCAGGGCGGGGTCGATCCCGAGGATGTCGTGCAGGAAACCTTGCTGGCTATTCATGTAAAACGACATACCTGGCGTCAGGATGCGCCGGTGTTGCCGTGGATCTACGCGATCGCCCGCTTCAAGCTGATCGATGCGTTCCGGCGGCGAGGACGGCGCATCGAGATCGATGTCGACGATATCGCCGAGACGTTCGCCGAGCCGGAAATCGAGACCGTCAGCGAGCGAGACATCAACCGGGCATTGGACAGCCTGTCGCCGGCACAGCGCTCCGTGGTCTCGGCCGTGTCGGTGGAAGGGCGGTCCATCGGTGAGACGGCGGCGAAGTTCGGCATCAGCGAGACGGCGGTGCGTGTGTCGCTGCATCGCGGACTTGCCGCGATAGCCAAGCGATTCGGGCAGGGGCGGTTCGGGCGGGAATGACATGAGGACGGATGATCTCATCAAGGCGCTGGACGCCGACGCAAGCAGCAAGGCAATCCCGTTGCTGTCGGCCTGGTGGCTGGCCGCCGGTGCGGGGGCGGTGATCGCGGCCGTCGTATTCCTGCTGACCATCGGCCCGCGCCCGGACTTCGTGGCGGCCGCTCACACGATGCGCTTCCTCTCCAAATTCGTCTTCACCATCGTGCTGGCCGTCAGCGCCTTCGCCCTGATCCGCGCCTTGTCGACGCCGGGCGCCTCGACGGGCCGGGCAATGGCCTGGATGGCTGCGGCGCCCGTGCTGGTCGCCGTGGCGGTGCTTCTTGAGCTTTTCATGGTGCCGGAGGCGCTGTGGGGTACACGGATGGTCGGCTCCAACATGATGCTCTGCATGGGCTTTATCCCGCTGATCGGTATTGGCCCGCTTGCCATCTTCCTGTGGATGCTGCGCTATGGCGCGCCGACACGGCCGGTGCTTGCCGGTGCGGTGGCGGGTCTGCTCGCCGGCGGGCTGGCGGCAACCTTCTATGCCGCGCACTGCTTCGACGACTCGCCGCTTTTCGTCGCCACCTGGTACACGGCAGCGATCGCAGGGCTCGCATTGCTCGGTGCGCTCGGCGGACGGTTTTTCATACGCTGGTAGCGTTTCGCAACGATCGCGGACCCGTGCACCGATCCTTAATCATGCCGGCAATTGTTTGCCGGTTAGCGACCACGCCGGCATGCCGGACGCAACCTTTCCTTAAAATCGATCCGCCAAGGTTGATGCGAGAACATGCGTTTGCGCACGGGGGTGGCACGTATCGTGATGTGGCGAGGATTGACCAGCCGAAAATCTCTTGGGCATGCAGGGCTGGCGTTGCTCGTCGCCGGCCTGGGCGTGCTGGCGACCTCGATCCTGCTGTCGAGCCTGGATTTCGGCACCGAAGCGTTGAGGCTCTGCCTGCAGATCGCGGTGGCGGTGGCGGCGGGCGCGCTGTTCCTCGCCGCCCTGTCTATCCGCAGGATCAGCAGGGATCGCCAGCAGATCGCCGAGAGCGAACTGCGCTTCCGCCGCGCCATGGAGGATTCGGCGATCGGCATCGTGGTTGTCGGTCTCGACGGTCGCATCCGCCAAACCAATCCGGCCTTCGCCGCCATGCTTGGCTACACAAGCGAAGAGATCGAGGCGCTGACTTTCTTCCAGATCACGCATCCCGACGATCTGCTGATCGGGCGGGAGACGATGGACGATCTGAAGGCGGGCACGGTCAATTCCTTCCACTTCGAGAAGCGTTATCTCAGGAAGGACGGAACGCCCGTCTGGGCTCATCTTGCCGGTTCGGTCATTCGCGATGAGACCAGCGGCCGCCCGCTCTATCTCGTTTCGCAAATCGAGAACATCGACGCGCGCAAGCAGGCCGAGGCGCGCATTGCCGAGGCGGAGACGCGTTGGAATTTTGCTCTGGCTGGTGCCGGCCAAGGCGTCTGGGACCTCGACATGCGCAAGGGGGGCACGACCTATTCCTCGACCTGGGTCAAGATGCTGGGCTATGCGGATGGCGAGCTCGATGGCGACACCGATCGCTGGCTGACGATGATTCATCCCGACGATCGCGAGACTGTCGCCGAAGCGGATCGCGCTCATCTCGAGGGCAAGACACCGTTCTTTGAGGCCGAATTCAGGATGCGCCACAAGGATGGCCACTGGATGTGGATACTCGACCGCGGCAAGGCCATCGAACGCGACGAGAATGGACGGCTGATCAGGGCCATCGGCAGCCTGACCGACATCACCCGTCGCAAGGAGGCCGAAGAGCGCCTTACTGTGTCGGCGGCAATGCTTGCCGACGAAAAGGAGCGGCTGAGGGTGACGCTGCAATCGATCGGCGATGCCGTCATCTGCACCGATGCCGCAAACCGTATCACCTTCATGAACCCGGTCGCCGAAAAGCTGACCGGGATTGCCGGCGGCGAGGCTCTCGGCAAGATGCTTGGCCATGTCTACTGGGCGGTCGACGAGGAGACGGGGCACAGGATCGGCGTCACCCGGCCCGCGGTTGGCGTTCATGCGCCCGCCGACCAGAACAGCCGCGCCGTCCTGATCCGGCGCGACGACACGCGCTGCAGCATCCGCCAGGTGGTGTCGCCGATCATCAACGAACGGAACGAATTCTGCGGGCTGGTCATCGTCTTCCAGGACTTTACCGATGCGCGCGCGCTGCAGCGCCAGCTGGCGCATGCCGCGGCACACGATGCGCTGACCGGCCTTGCCAACCGCTCGAGCTTCATCCGTGCCATGGAAGACCTGGTCGGCCAGGCGCGCAAGGATGGCACCGCCGACACGACGAAGTCGGTCGGAGGCGCCGGACATCAGTTCATGTTCATCGATCTCGACCACTTCAAACTGGTCAACGACACCGGCGGACACGCGGCGGGAGACGCGCTGCTGAAGCGGGTTGCCGAGGCGATTCGCGGCGTGCTTGGTCCAGACGATATCGTCGCTCGCCTCGGCGGCGACGAATTCGCGGTCATTCTGAAATCGGGTTCGGCAGCCGGCGCCAAGATCGCGGCACGCTCCATCATCGATGCGATCGGCGGGCTGGACTTCACTTGGGACGGCCGTCGTCACGTGATCGGCGCCAGCATCGGACTGGCTGCGATCAATGCCAATTGCGGCGAGGTCGACGAGATCATCGCGAGAGCCGATGCGGCCTGCTATGCGGCCAAGGCGGCCGGCCGCGGCTGTGTCTCCGTGGCGTCCGACGCACGGATCGTGGAGGGCCGGACAGAGCCGCTGGCGGCGGCCTCCTGATCGAGCCTGTCAACCGCCGATCCGAAGGCTTGTCCCTGATTTGCGTCGACGATGCGCTCAGCGCGTCGGAACGGGATGCTCGCCACGATAATCGTAGAAGCCGCGCCCCGTCTTGCGGCCGAGCCAGCCGGCCTCGACATATTTCACCAGCAGCGGGCAAGGGCGGTACTTGGAGTCCGACAGGCCGTCATGCAGCACCTGCATGATCGACAGGCAGGTATCGAGCCCGATGAAATCGGCCAACTGCAGCGGCCCCATCGGATGGTTGGCGCCGAGCCGCATGGCGGTGTCGATGGCGTCGACCGAGCCGACACCCTCATAGAGCGTGTAGATCGCCTCGTTGATCATCGGCAACAGGATGCGGTTGACGATGAAGGCCGGAAAATCCTCCGAGACCGTGATCGTCTTGTCGAGCTGCTTCACATAGGTCTTGGCCGCCTCGAAGGTCTGGTCCTCGGTGGCGATGCCGCGCACCAGCTCGACCAGCTTCATCAGCGGCACCGGGTTCATGAAATGTATGCCGATGAACCGCTCAGGCCGGTCGGTCTGCGCGGCAAGCCGCGTGATCGAGATCGACGAGGTGTTGGTCGCCAGGATGGCTTCGGGATTGAGCTGCGGACAAAGCTGGGCGTAGATCTTGCGCTTGACCGTCTCGTCCTCTGTCGCCGCCTCGATCACCAGATCCGCGCCGGCAAGATCGGCCATCGCGGGCGCGGTCGAAATGCGGCCCATCGCGTCGTTGCGCACCTTCTCGTCGAGCTTGCCGGACCCCACCTGGCGGGCCATGTTGCCGCTGATTGTGGCGATGCCTTTCTCGATGCGGTCGGGCGAAATATCGTAGATCAGCACCTTGTAGCCCGAAAGCGCGGAGACATGGGCGATGCCGCCGCCCATCTGGCCCGCGCCGATGATGCCGATCGTCTCGATCTTGCTCATTACACCGATCCCGTCCTGAGCCCTTCCGCTTGAACTGCGAAAGCGCTCCACCTTTTTTTACCGCAATTCCGGACGCAAAACCGCTGCGCACTTTTGCTGGATTGCTTTTCGCCTTTGCGGCCTGCTTTTTGTGCGGTGCAAACTAAAAGGGCGGGGCGACTTCGTCTACCCCACCCTCACCATTTAATACGCTTTGGCAGAAGGCGTCAAAGCGCCTTTTGCAGCTCCGGCAGAATGACGAAGAGATCGCCGACGAGGCCGTAGTCGGCAACCTGGAAAATCGGCGCCTCCTCGTCCTTGTTGATGGCGACGATGACCTTCGAATCCTTCATGCCGGCGAGATGCTGGATGGCGCCGGAGATGCCGACCGCGATGTAAAGATCGGGGGCAACCACCTTGCCGGTCTGGCCGACCTGCCAGTCGTTCGGCGCATAGCCGGCATCGACCGCGGCGCGGGAGGCGCCGACGGCTGCACCGAGCTTGTCGGCGACCGGCAGGATGACCTCCTGGAACTTCTCCGCCGAACCCAGCGCACGACCACCCGAGATGATGATCTTGGCCGAGGTCAGCTCCGGACGGTCGGTCTCGGAAAGCTTGTTCTCGACGAAGGTGGACAGGCCGGGATTGGCCGCGGCCTTAACGGCCTCGACCGCCGCCGAGCCGCCCTCGGGGGCTGCCTGGAACGAGGCCGTGCGCACCGTGATCACCTTCTTGGCGTCGCTCGACTGCACCGTCTGGATGGCGTTGCCGGCATAGATCGGCCGCTTGAAGGTGTCGGGCGATACGACTTCGATGATCTCGGACACCTGCGCGACATCGAGCAGCGCTGCGACGCGCGGCGCGACATTCTTGCCCGACGAGGTCGCCGGCGCGATGATGGTGTCGTAGGCGCCCGCCAGCGACACAATGAGCGCTGCCGTCGGTTCGGCCAGGCGCTCGGCAAGTTCGTCTGCCTCGGCCAGCAGCACCTTGCTCACGCCCTTGAGC
>NZ_RZOL01000241.1:0-9513 GCF_004022985.1 Mesorhizobium sp. M7A.F.Ca.ET.027.02.1.1
GAACGGGCACGTCCTGGAGACGCGGGCACTGGCGCCGGGTGCCGTCTTCAGCTTCGACCTGGCTGAAGAAGCCGACACGGCCAGCGTCAGCGGCGGCGGCTTGGAGCGGCGGCTGACGCTGTCGCCCTACTCGGCGGATCTCGGCCTGCTGTCGCCGCAACGCGCCGGCATCGACACTGATGCCGCCCTCGAAACGATCGATTTCGACGATGTGACGTCGCGCCCCTTCAGGAAAATTCCGGCCGGTCATGCCGGATTGACGTGGCGCAACCTGAATGCGATGGCCCGCGACTACACCAAGGACAGCCAGGGCTATGTCAATGGCAATGTCTCCGGTGACTATGTGCTCTACACCAGCAGCGGGCTGCCGGCCGAATTCAGCCGCGAACGGCCGTTCGGCTTTCACTCGGTCATGCTGAGCGCCGCCTGGCTGGCGTCGGAAGGGGAGGTGGCGCTGATCGAAAGCTGGCTTGGCGAGCAGCTGATTTCAAGCGATCAGATCACGCTGTCGGCGCTCACGCCGCTGCACTACGCCCCGATGCTCAAGGCTGTAACGCGTGTTCGCCTGTCGACGAAACACTATTGGCAAATGGTCGTGGACGATTTGGTCTTGACGCGCTGAGATTGGGCACGCCAAAGCGGAGCGAAATTTCGCCCCGCTTCAATCAGGTTACGTTTACGGTCAGGTTGGTGCGGCGCCGTTTGAAATAATAATAGAGGGGCCGTTTGACGCTGTGACCGCCGACAGACGGCCTTTTTTCAAGAACGATGGCTTCACATAAATCTTCTTCATTTTCAGACTCTCCTAAAATCCCAGCGTGATGATGCCATACTGCGGCCATCTGTCAACCATGCGAGCTGAAAGCAACAAACCTGCAATAAATCCAACAATGAGCGACAAGGGGCCAGGGCCCCTATTCTTTGTTTCGCCTATTCCGAAAACCATTGCACCTGGAGTTTGCTTCTCCAGCAGCTAGCGCGATCCGCCAAAGATGCGCCGGATTAAAGCGTGGCGCTGGTCGGGCCGTTTGCCGTGACGGCTGAAAGCTTCCCCTTCTTGACGAAGGTCGGCTTCGCATAAGTCTTCTTCATCGTGATCTCTCCTCCCTGCGCGATGATGGCAGATACGCAAGATGTGTCAACCAAGCCGGGCGTCCACACGGGCTCTTGGCGACACGAGCTTGCGGCTGATAGTCTCGACGTCGACATGCGGCGGGCAACCGTCACATGGTGAGGGCCGCAACAACGCCCGAGGGGTTTCAATGAACAAGGGTGCCGACAGATTGCTCGCCCTTGCCCTGGTCGTTGTCGCCGTAGGCTGCCTGGCGCGGATCTATTGGCCGGCAATCGGCGAGGCTTTCCTCTGGCGCGGCTTTTCAGGCCCGCCGATGGACCCAGCCTCGTTACGGCTGGCGGGGTTCCTGGTGGCGGCGTTCGCCTGCCTGCTTGGTGCAGGGCTGTTTTGGGCCGGCCTCTTGCCGGACCGGTCGGGCCAAGCAGCGGGCGCGCCGCTGTTTGGTCGCGCGGCGGAGATGCAGGATGCTGGCAGGCCCGGCCTGCGCAGAGTCTTTCTCGTCCTGCCATTGGTCGTGGTCGCCGCACTGGCCGCCGACCGGTTCGGCCCTTGGCATGAGGGCGGCGACATAGCCAGCGAGCCCGTCGAACCGAAGGCCGACGAACCCAACCCTGGCGAGCCGAAGGCCAACGAACCCAAGGGGCATGATGTCGCCAGCGCGCCGCCGGCCTCAGAGCCGGCAGCCCCACCGCCTGCACCAGCAGAAGTTGCTTCGCCGCCGGAGGCCGCCAATCCGCCTGCGGCACCGGTCCCACTGACGCCGCCGGCGCTGGTGCAACCGACCCCGCCAACGCTAGTGCCGCCGACCGCGCCCGCGCCTCCGGCGCCGCCGGAGGTCGCGGTCATTCCGCCGCCCATCGTGGCGCCATTGCCGCCGGCTCCGCCGCCGCTACCGACGCAGCCCGAGGGCCACCGCGATTCGGTCGTCTGGCTGGCGGTGGCGCCCGACGGGCACTCGATCATGAGCGCCAGCACCGATCACACGATCAAGCTGTGGGACATCGCCGCCAAGCAGCTGATCCGCACTCTCGGCGTGCACAAGGATATGGCCCGCACGGCGCTGTTCATGCCCGACGGCGTCAGCGCGCTGACGGCCGGCGACGACGGCGAGATCGTGCAGCGCAAACTTTCCGACGGCGCGGTGCTGCATGTCTTCTCCTCGGGCGGCAATGGCGGCGTCAGAAAGCTGGCGATCAGCCCGGACGGCAAACATGCCATCAGCGGGCACGACACGGGCAATGTCATCGTCTGGGATCTCAAGAAGGGCGCTGTGCTGCACGCCATGAGCGGGAACGGCTGGTCGGTCAGCGCCGTCGCCGTCGCGCCCGATGGCAGGCAAGCCCTCAGCGGCAGCATAGACGGCACACTGAAACTTTGGGACATCGAAAGCGGCAAGCAATTACGAAGTTGGCACGGGCATGAGCGAGGCACATATGGCGCCGCGTTCACCGCCGACGGGCATCATCTGGTCACCGGCAGTGGCGATTACACGATCAAGCTCTGGGATCTAGACAGCGGCCGCGAAGCGCGCCGCTTTGAAGGCCACGAAGGCACTGTCTACGCATTGGCGCTGTCGGCCGACGGCCAGCGCCTGGTCTCCGGCTCGCTCGACGGCACGGCGCGGCTGTGGGACATGGACACCGGCAACCAAATCGCGATGTTCGATAGCCGGACCGGCCCGATCTACGCGGTGGCCTTCACCGCCGATGGCACGGTGCTGACCGGCGGCAACGACCGCGCCATCAGGGATTGGCCGGCCACCGGCGGCGAGGGCGTCGTGCTGTTTGCCGGCGCGCCGGAATGAGCGAAATCTTGATCACCTTGTCCGCCGTGCTATGTAAAACCCATGTCAGAAGCCAGCCTCCCAGACAACGCGCCGCTCATTGTCATCGGTCTCCAGACCGGCATGTTCGACGGTGTGCACGAGCCGCCGATCCATGATGCGCCAGATATTGTCGAGCGCACCAAGGCGGTGATCGATTGGGCGCGGCGCGGCGGGCGCAAGGTCGCTTTTATCAGGCATGACGGACCCGATGGCGATCCGTTGGCACCGGATGAGCCGGGCTGGCCGGTTTGGCCCGCGCTCGGCCAGGCGGCGGACGAGCCGACCTTTGCCAAATCGGTGCGCGATGCATTCAGCAATCCCGCCTTCGGTGACTGGGTGGCCGGGCAAGGTGCGGGTGCTGTCGTGCTCTTGGGCGCACAGACCGATTTTTGCGTGGCCGCGACGGTCAAGGGCGCGATCGCCAGAGGGCTCGGCGTGACCGTGGTGTCCGATGCGCACAGCACGCTGGACAATGCCAGCGAGAGTGCCGAACAGGTCATCACAAGGCACAATGGCGAATTCGCGGAGGCCGGTGTCAATCTGGTGACCACAAAGGCGCTTGTCGGCGGCTGAAGCCCGACCGTCGCCGCAGGCCGCATCAGGCAGGCCGGCTTGAGGAGTTCGCGAGGGAAGACAGCGCTGGGCGGCTGCCGTGGTCGACGCGGACGGGGGGGCGCATTGTTGGGATGGCTCGGGCGCCCGCGTCAACCAGGGCGGCTCGTACCGCCGCATTAGCAACATTGCACATCGCAGGTCGCTCGAAACTTCCGCGAAAGCGGAATAGGCCGGAGCAAAAGTGCGGATTCGGCTGAGACTTTCGGCGCGCTTTCCCGGGACGGGGAATCAAAAAGTCTGCTGGTTGTCGGCATGCCCCTCAAGGCGTCCGTCGCTCCTGCACCGGATCGGCGAGGAACGACGCCGCAATCAGGTCGTCGGCATCGATCCGGCCATGACGATCTTCCATGATGGCCGCGACCTTTTGAAAGGTTTTCATTTCGGCATCCGTTACCCGCGCATCGCGCATTCTGGCTTGGAGATCGGCCAGGCGAACGCCCAAAGCAGGGGATCTCACAGCTTTGCTTGTCATCTTCACTCGTCCTGATTGGAACCTGACATGTGCGACCCGCCGCCGTGGCTGGCGGCGGGTTTGGGACCGTTCGAAATTCAGTCGTAGACCTTGATGATCTTGCGGGTGCCCGGATCCACCAGGACGGTGCGGTTGTCGACGACCACGTAGCGGTATTGGACATCGGGGATCTCATGAAGCTCGACCGTTTCCGGCAACGCGCTACCAATATTCAGTTCCACACCGGGAACCTTGACCGAAGCGAGGGGCTGCTTCTTCACATACTCGCGGATGACCGTGTCCTGTTCAGGCTGAATGACAACGTCCTGAGCGGCAACGGCGCCGACTCCGGCCAACAGCAATAGCGCCGCAGCGGTGCCCGTTAGGTGCATTTTCATACTGTTTCTCCTTGCGAGTCAGCATGACAAGATCGTCCAACGCTGACGAGCAACTGAACTTGAGCCAAATGAAAATGTTCCTCCGCTGGGGCTTCGGTCGGATGAGAAGTGCGACTTAAGTCCGGTCCGCGAGCGCATTAGTCTTACCGACGGGAACGGCTCTCTGTTCACGACTGTTTGTCTCCCGGATTCGGAGAAACAGATGGACAAAAGTGTTGGCCAAGCGCGCTGGTTGCTCGCACCGATTTTCGCGACGGCCGTCACCTTTCTGGGGATGTGAATAGTCCTTGGCTGACATGTCGTCGATCGGCGCAGCAACGTCCCTTCCTGCGCTGATAGGATTCGCAAGCCGCTTCGGCGGCTGGCGAATCCTCTATCTTCACCGAGCGCGGGCCTGCTCATTCGGCAAGCGAGCGCTTCGTTCAGCTTATGCAACGTTGGGAGGTTTACTATGGATCGGCGATCCTTCTTGACAGCAATGTTTGGCATTGCCGGGGCAGCAGCCCTTGCAGGGGCAATTCGCCCGACCGAAGCAGTGGCCGGTGTTCCAGGCGCCGGAAACGGCATTCTCGATGAAATAGAGGCGTCACAAACAGAGGCCTTCGACGACGGTACACATGCGGAGGTGCAGCCGGTCGACCATCGACGCTGGGATCGGGACTGGGATCGGGACCCGGATCGGGACTGGGATCGGGGCTGGCGCCGGCGCCGGCACGGGCGGCGATGGAGACGGGTCTGCCGTAGTTATTGGCGGCATGGTCGCCGTCGCGTCCGGTGCTATCGCAGACGCGGGCCCTCGGTCATCCTTCGGTTTTAGCAGCTAGCCAGCACGTCTTAGCGGCTTGACCAGCGCGATCGGCTCGGCGTCCGCATTTTTCCGGCAGTTGCCGAGCAGAATGCCGTTTGCCGAGGCTGGAGCTCCACATGGCGAGGCGGCGCGAAGGTGAATCCGCGCCAGACAGAAGCGAAGACGTCAAGATGACGGTGCACCGACGCATGCCATCCGTTGGCGAGAAATGGCCCGGCAGCCAGGTGCAAAGGGAGGCACGCCGGGCCAGCCGACTTCTGGCGGTCGCCGGCCATCCTTATATTCTATACGTCTAATATTAATGCAAGCGGCGCCAAAAGCCTCCGGTGGACAATACATCGCCCGAAGCCGTCCGCTCCACTGGACGAAGCCTGGAGGACCCGCGCGGCCGCAATCTCGCCATCGCTCGGCAATTGGTTCGGGCTCGTTCAGTTTGCCGCTTTGCTATCGTGTGTCGATCGAGCGGGCGGCGAAGGCAGGGCACGTTGATCCGCAGGCTGCTCGCTGAAGTAGAGCGAACTGCCGAGAACAACGAAGACGATGCCCACCGCCATCAATCCAACCATGAGCGCGGCGATCGCCGTGCCTGGACCATGGCCTGTCTTGACGATGGTGGATCGGTGGGGCATCGCGCCGTTCTCCAGATATGGCACACCAGGGGTGCCGAACCTTCGCGACAAACGACAAGCGCGGCCCGATGTTCCCTTGGCGGAGCTTCAATCGGTCAGGTCGGGCTTTTGCTATTTCCTGTAGGACCAAGGTCTTATCTGTTGTGCGCAAAAGTCCAAGGGGCCTTGTTCAGTTCCGATAATGTCCCTTGGATGTTCCGCTATTTTAGGTAAATCTCATATAAAGCTTAGGGGGAAAACTTAGCCAGCCAAGCACATTTTCCCGCGAAACGGGCATGGAAAATGTGGCTTTGGCAAGTTCAACAACAGGCAGTCATGTCTCGGGCGACGAATGGCTCACGTCTCGTCGAATGGGCCCTCGCGGTTCTGATCGCGCGTGATCGCGGCTTCTTCCTCATCATCGGGAAGGGCGTCGTCGCTGTCCTGGTACGCGTTATCGTCGTCCTCGTCGGGCAGATCGCCGTCTTTTTCGATGCCGTAACGCATGTCGCCGTTTTCCGGCACGGACTCTGGCAGGATCTCGCCGCCCTTGATTGCATCCCAATCCTGCTGCTCGATGGTCGGCCCGTCCGCCTGCGGTGCGTCATCTTCGATATCGGCGTCTGGTTTGTTGCGCGGTGCCATGTTGGGCTCCTTTCCTTGAAAACTGCAGGCGAAACTCGGGGTGCCGGCGTTTGTTCCCGTGCTTGAACTGGAGGCGTGCTTCTGGATTGCCGACAGCTGGCAGCCCCCGCCAGCACCCGCCGCCGTTCCCGGATCGCCACGCTTGCCAAGTCGCCGCGCAATGGAGAGCGCAGTGGAGATGGGCCGCTTACTTGCGAAGTTGCTAAAATAATGAAATGTTGTCTGCGGGAAATGGGAATGAGGCAGGGACTGATCGGAACCGCCGCGGTTTCGACGGTTTTGGGAAACCATGTATTTTGGACAGTTTCTCGTAGGAATGTCAGCCACGGCCATCATCGTCGCGGTCTGGACCTATATGGTTACCGGCTCTTTCTGGGAGGCATTTGCCTGGACGATAGCGACGCTGCTTGTCCTGCAGGTCGGCTACTTCGTGCTCATCGTGAGGCTGATCTTCAGGGGCTCGCATGATATCGCGCCGAGCCAGGATCCGGTAGACGCCTTCCCGCCATTGCGTCGAGACGGTGTCCGGCTCTAAGACCGGGTAGCCAGGATCACTCGCGCGTGTGCGCCCGGGCAATTCGGGGAACCTCGCCACCAGCGCGACCACGGTGTTTGGTCACTGAGACAGCGTCCGAGCATATCCCTGCCGGAGATTTCGGCGCAGCGTTATCGTGGGAACATGACGCATGCGCGACCTCCTTCGCATGGAGCTCAGGCCGTCAGGTGGAACAAGTGATGATGCTTCGCGTTCTCTAGAGGTACCGGTGAGGTTGCCACCTCCATCGGAACTGCCATGGCTCGCTCTGCTCCCGGCGGGGCGAGCCTTTTTCGTGCTCCCATTGTCCAGACGCGAGGCTGATTTGACGCGGCGACGACAGGTGCTTCGCCAATCCGGCTACAGCAGGAATTTTTCGTCTTCTAATGTCCGTACACATTTGTGCAAGTTTTCAAGCATTTCCGCGCTGTCTGCCGCATGTCTGATCAGCAACAAATTAATATCCGAACCGAAAACGTAACATCTTCAATTCTGAAGTTTGATGGAACCGCATGGCAGCGGTGGAGTTTTTATGGAGGGCGGAATTCAATTGTCACTAGGAGACGGTCATGAAACTTTATCTTACAAGCGCGGCGGCCGCAGTCGTCCTGATGGGCGGCATTGGTGCGGCGCTGGCGGAGAGCGTCGTCGTCGTCCAGCCGGAGCAGGAGACGGTCGTTCGCGAATACATCAAGAGGGAACCGCTTGCCTCGGTGAACCTTCTGGGGGTCGAACTCAAGCTCGGCTCCTCGGTGCCGGACACTGTCGAATTGCGTGAGGTGCCCGACGTCAAATATCGCGTCGCCGTGATCAATGACCAGACGGTCCTCGTCGATCCGGAGACCCGCCAGATCGTTGAAGTGCTGCACTAAGGGGGTTCCCGCAGCACTGGACCTTGGGGAAAACCCGCCCCGACGTCGCGTCGGTGGCGGGTTTCCTTTGCCGCGACCCGCTATGGCCTATTCGGCGGCCAGTCTATCCTGCGTCCTGGTCTCGAAATCGCTGGCGTCATGGCGCTCATGCAATTGCATGGCAGGCTCGCCGAAAGCGCGGTTGACCATGCGGCCGCGCTTGACCGCCGGTCGTGCGTCGATCGCTTTGGCCCAGCGTTGCACATGTGTGTATTCCTGCACGGACAGGAACTCGGCGGAATCATTGTACATGCGGCCGAGCGCCAGCCCGCCATACCAGGGCCACACCGCCATATCGGCGATGGAATAGTCCTTGCCGCCGAGATATTCAGTCTCCGCCAGCCGGCGGTCGAGCACATCCATCTGGCGTTTCACCTCCATCGAGAAGCGGTCGATGGCATATTCGAACTTTTCCGGCGCATAGGCATAAAAGTGACCGAAGCCGCCGCCCAGATAGGGCGCCGAGCCCATCTGCCAGAACAGCCAGGACAGCACCTCGGCGCGGGCCGGCTGTTCGGTCGGCAGGAATTCGCCGAACTTTTCGGCGAGATAGACCAGGATCGAACCGGATTCGAAGACGCGCACCGGCGTCTTGCCGCTGCGGTCCATCAGCGCCGGGATCTTGGAGTTGGGATTGACCTCGACGAAGCCGCTGCCGAACTGGTCGCCATCGTTGATCCGGATCAGCCAGGCATCGTATTCGGCGCCCTTGTGGCCGCGCGCCAGAAGCTCTTCCAGCATGACGGTGACCTTGACGCCGTTCGGCGTCGCCAGCGAATAGAGCTGCAACGGATGCTTGCCGACGGGCAGTTCCTTGTCATGCGTCGGTCCGGCGATCGGCCGGTTGATGCTGGCAAAGGCTCCGCCGCTCGGCTTGTTCCAGGTCCATACTTTCGGCGGGGTGTATTCGGTCATCTCGGGGGCCTCGTGTCGTGGGGAAGGATGGCAGGTCGCCATAAACTAGGGCTGCGGATGTGTAAGTTCAACTTGCGTTGAACTATTATCGATGCCCGCAGGGCCAACATCGGCAATTGGGCTCTTCCTTGCCCTTGCGCCTTCTCCGGCGTGGCATACCTATAGAAGATGTCGCCAAAGCCCATCCAGGACAAAAGCATGACCATCAATCCCAATCCGCGCTCGGTCGTTGCCGTGCGGGCTACTGTTCCCGAAGATGCCTTTACAGCCGGGGCGCTCGGCACGCTCAGGGAAGGCAGCGGCGTCGTCATTCGCAATGACGGGCTGGTGTTGACCATCGGCTATCTCATCACCGAAGCGGAAGAGGTCTGGCTGACCAGCCATGACGGCCGCGTCATCCCCGCGCACGCGCTCGCCTATGACCAGGAATCGGGCTTCGGCCTGGTGCAGGCGCTGGCGCCGCTCGGCCTGCCGGCCGTGGCGCTGGGCGATGCCGGCAAGTCCAGGATCGGCGACGCCGTCGTGCTGGCCGACGGCATCGGCCAGTCGGTGCAGGCCAGGATCGTCACCAAGCAGGAATTCGCCGGCTATTGGGAATATCTGCTCGACGAGGCGATCTTCATTGCGCCCGCGCACCCGTCCTGGGGCGGTGCCGGGCTGTTCGGCGCCGACGGCTCGCTGCTCGGCATCGGCTCGCTGCGCCTGCAGATGAGCCGCGACGGCGAGG
>NZ_RZOL01000242.1:0-9508 GCF_004022985.1 Mesorhizobium sp. M7A.F.Ca.ET.027.02.1.1
AACGACGAGACCAAGCGCTTCGTGCCGGGCACCTATGCGCAGGACTGCGTCTCGGTGGGCGCCTGCAACGGCACCGACGGGCTGTCGGCGACGGTGGACGAGGCCTATGCGGCGGGCGCCAAGGCGGCGAAAGATGCCGGCGCCAAAGCCGCCAAGAGCAGTAAGCCGAAGGTCGATGCGTCGGAGAGCTGGTCGCGCGGTATGTTGGGCGCGGCGGCCGGCGCCGGGCCGGACACGACGGTGAAGGCGTTTGTCGATTTCCAGAACGACGTCACCGCCAAGGATATCCGCCAGGCGGTGCACGAAGGCATGCGCTCGATCGAGCACGTCAAGCGCTTCACCACCAACGGCATGGCGACCGACCAGGGCAAGACCTCCAACATGCACGGCCTGGCGATTGCCGCCGAGACGCTGGGAAAGCCGATCCCGGAGGTCGGCCTGACCACGTTCCGTGCGCCCTATACGCCGGTCACCTTCGGCGCGATCGTCAGCCATGCGCGCGGTCCGCTGTTCGACCCGACGCGCAGAACCGCGATCCATCCCTGGGCCGAGGCGCAAGGTGCCGTGTTCGAGGATGTCGGCCAATGGAAGCGCGCCTGGTATTTCCCCAAGGCGGGGGAGGACATGCATGCCGCGGTCGACCGCGAATGCGTCGCGGTGCGCAAGACGGCGGGCCTATTCGATGCCTCTACGCTGGGCAAGATCGAGGTGGTTGGGCCGGATGCGGCCAAGTTCATGGAACTGCTCTACACCAACCCATGGGAGAAGCTGGAACCCGGCCGCTGCCGCTACGGCATCATGCTGCGCGAGGACGGCTTCATCTATGACGACGGCGTCGTCGGCAGGCTGGCCCCCGACCGTTTCCACGTGACGACGACGACCGGCGGCGCGCCGCGCGTCATGAACCACATGGAGGATTATCTCCAGACCGAGTTCCCGCATCTCAATGTCTGGCTGACCTCGATCACCGAGCAGTGGGCTGTTATCGCCGTGCAGGGGCCCAAGTCGCGCGACATCATCGCGCCACTGGTCGAAGGCATCGACATGTCCGACGAGGCGCTGCCGCATATGTCGGTGCGTGAAGGCAAGATCTGCGGCGTGCCGACGCGGTTGTTTCGCATGTCGTTCACCGGCGAGCGCGGCTTCGAGGTCAATGTGCCGGCCGACTATGGCCAGGCGGTCTGGGAAGCCCTGTGGGCCGAGGGCCAGAAGCATGGTGCGGCCGCCTACGGCACCGAGGCGATGCACGTGCTGCGCGCCGAAAAAGGCTACATCATCGTCGGCCAGGACACGGATGGCACGGTAACGCCTAGTGATGCCGGGCTCGACTGGGCGGTCGGCAAGAAGAAGACCGACTTCGTCGGCATCCGCGGCCTGACGCGGCCGGATCTGGTCGCCAAGGGCCGCAAGCAGCTGGTCGGCCTCAAGACCAGGGACCCCAAAGTGGTTCTGGAAGAAGGCGCGCAGATCGTCGAGGATCCCAAGCAGGCGATCCCGATGAAGATGATCGGCCATGTCAGCTCGAGCTATTGGTCGGAAAATTGCGGCCGCTCGATCGCATTGGCGCTGGTCGCCGGCGGCCGCGACCGGATGGGCGAGACCCTCTATGTGCCGATGCCGAATGGGGTGATCGAAGTGGAGGTTACCGGCATGGTGTTCTTCGACGAGACGGGAGGGCGCCTCAATGGCTAAGGCCGCTGCAAGGAAGACGGCTCCGGCCGCATCGCCTTCGGTCGAACGCCGTCCGGCGCTGGCTGGGCGCAGCACCACTGCCGCCGGCGCCAAGGTCGAGGTATTGCCGCCGGCCGAGCGCATGTCATTGCGTGCGCCGGAAGCCTCGGCCGCAGCGCTTTCGAAGGCGCTCGGCGTGACCTTGCCGAACAAGCCGAAAACCTCTGCCGCGAAGGGCGGGCGCACCGTCTTGTGGCTCGGTCCCGACGAATGGCTTGTGATCGATGAGGCCGGCAACGATCCGCTCGCCGATTGCGCCAAAGTATCCGCGCTGCATTCGGCGGTCGGCGTCTCGCATCGCAACATCGCGATATCGGTGACGGGCACTGGGGCAGCGGCGACGATCAATGCTGGCTGCCCGCAGGACCTGTCGCTCGACGCCTTCCCGGTGGGCGCAGCGTCGCGCACCATCCTGGGCAAGACCGAGATCGTGCTGCTGCGCACAGCCGCCGATGCCTTCCGGGTCGAATGCTGGCGTTCCTTCTCGGACTATGTCTTTACTTTCCTGTCCGAGGGATCGCGCGACGCGGCGGTCTGAACTCGGAACGTTTTGCAGGGCACGCTCGTTCTGCATCCGCACGCCGAGGGAGAATGCCGATGCCGTCGAATTCCGCACCGAAGTCGCCGGTCATAAAGACATCGGCCGTCCGCTCGCTCGAACATGAGCGACATGAAGCCCCGAGCGCCGAAGAGGAACTCGAGGAAGGCCTCGAAGACACGTTCCCGGCCAGCGATCCGATATCCATTACCGGAACCGCCATCCCCGGCGCACCGGCGAAACCGGGCAAGGCCAAGACCGTGCCGGGGCGCAAGAAGCGCAAGACGTAGTATTCCATCGGGCCAGGCGGCATCGGGACCTTCTCAATCCCTTTTGACATGCTATTTAAAGCGCTTTGGGAGATGAAAATGCCGACAAAAGCGATCGTTTGGGGCGAGAATGTCCACGAGCAGACCAATGAAGCCGTGCGCGACCTCTATCCCTTGGGCATGCATGGCACCATTGCCGCCGCCCTCAACCAGGACAAGGGCATCGAGGCGACCACCGCCACCTTGCAGGAGCCCGAGCACGGCCTGAGCGAAAAGCGCCTGGCGGCCACCGACGTGCTTTTGTGGTGGGGCCACGCGGCGCATGGCGAGGTCAAGGACGAGATCGTCGAGCGGGTGCAGAAGCGGGTGTGGGAAGGGATGGGCCTGATCGTGCTCCATTCCGGCCACTACTCGAAGATATTCAAGCGGCTGATGGGCACGCCCTGTTCGCTGAAATGGCGCGAGGCGGGCGAGCGCGAGCGCGTCTGGGCGATCAACCGCGGCCACCCGATCGCGCAAGGCATCGGCGAGTGCCTGGAGATCGGCGAGACCGAAATGTATGGCGAGCCCTTCGCCGTGCCGGAGCCGCTGGAGACGGTGTTCGTCTCCTGGTACGAGGGTGGCGAGGTGTTCCGGTCCGGGCTGACCTACCAGCGCGGCGCGGGACGGATCTTCTACTTCTCGCCCGGTCACGAGACCTATCCGATCTATCACAATGAGGGCGTGCAGCAGGTGCTGCGCAACGCCGTGCACTGGGCGCACAACCCGGCGCCGGCATGGTCCGGCATCACCAATGCGCCGAACGTGCCGACGGATGCGGCCAAGGAGAAGATCGTGCAGAAGGGGCTGCGCCTGCATGCCGACGGCGACAAGGGCCTGAGTTGATTCGGGCCTGAGTTGATTGGGGTGTGAGGTGGCTGGGGGCCTGAACTGATGCATCGAATTCTTCTGCTCGGCACCGGCGGTATCGCCGGGCATCATGTCGAGGAGTTTGCCGGGATCCCGGGCTGCAGCATCGTCGCTTGCGTCGACCAGGTGCCTGGCCGCGCGGCGGCGTTTGCCGCCGTCAGCAAGATCGGCGAATCTTTCGAGAGCCTGGAGGCGGCGATCGCCTGGGGTCAGTTCGATGCCGCCATCAACGCGACGCCGGATGGTGCGCATATGGCAACGACGCTGGCGCTGCTTGCCCAGGGAAAGCATGTGTTTTGCGAAAAGCCGCTGGCGCCGAACCACGCCGACGCGCTTGATATGACCGAAGCGGCCGAGGCTGCAGGGGTGGTCAACATGGTCAACCTGACCTATCGCAACTCACCGGCGATCCATGAAGCGCGGCGCATGGTGCTGGCCGGCGAGATCGGCGTGTTGCGCCACGTCGAGGCAAGTTACCGGCAAAGCTGGCTGGTCAGCCAGTCGTGGGGCGACTGGCGGGTCGAGGACAAATGGCTCTGGCGCTTGTCGAGCCGGCACGGTTCGACCGGTGTGCTGGGCGATGTCGGCATCCATATCCTGGACTTCGCCACCTATGGCGCCGGTCAGGATATCGTCAGCCTGCATGCCGATCTGGTGACGTTTCCGAAGGCCGAGGGCGAGCGCATCGGCGACTATGTGCTGGACGCCAATGACAGCGTGGCAATGACGGCGCGGCTCAGTTCCGGTGCGCTCGCTACGATCGTGGCGAGCCGCTACATGACCGGCCACGCCAACGATCTGTCGCTGGCCCTGCACGGCACCAAGGGCGCCATCAGGGTCGAAACCGACGGCAAGGCATCGAACCTGTCGGCCTGTCTCGGCGGCGATGTCGATCTTCAGCGCTGGCAGATCTTGGCGCTGCCCAGTGTCAAGCGCAATGCGCGACGCTTTGCCGATGCGCTGGATACAGGCCGGAATGGCGATCCGTCGTTCCGGCGTGCCGCGGACATGCAAAAGCTGATCGACGCGGCCTTCGAGAGTTCAGCGGCGAAGCTGCCGGTTTCGGTCGGCTGAAGCTGGCCGGCTTGTGCCGGCCAGACGCGATCTTTGCTGATGTCAAAATGCGCTTGGTACAATCCACGGATTGATGCTGATGCCGAGCCGCGGGCCCTTGCCTTCAGCGGTATTTTGCGTGGCACCCTTCTTCTCGACCGAACCGGTCGAAGCGCAATCGAGCTTCACGTTGGTCCTGGTGTCAACGCAGGCCGCCACCGGCGCATGCTTGACGGGATGGGTGGTGTTGGCGGCGAAGGCCGAGCCCGAAAGTGCCAGCACGGCGGCGAGGGTGAGGAGTGTCTTTTTCATTGTCAGTCTCCGGTTTCCAGGTCGAATTCAATTCGTACCGACGGGTGAATTTCTCTCGTACATGTACGATACGCTGTACATATACGCCCGTCGATCGCGAAGTTCAAGGAAAACCGTACGCGTACAATAAATTTTTGTTAACCAAGACCCCCCAGGTCTGGAGGGGAATACACAAAACCAGGAAACGGCGTTCAGCAGTTGACCGGTGTCTCGGTCAGCGGCGGGACGTTTTGCGTGCTGAGCGTGGCGAGCGTGAAATCGCACATCCGCTTCACGAAGACCTGCGGATCGCCGAAGGGGTAAAACGGAAAGGTGATGAGCAGCGAGATCGTGCCGTGTCCGACCGCCCACAGCATGGTGGCGATGGCGCGCGGATCGCCCTGCAATTTGCCGGCGGCGACGCAGGCCTCGACCCTGCTGATCAGCACCTTCATAGCAGGGTTGCTCTCCTCCATTTCATTGTAGCCTTCCGGCAGCTTGGTCTTTTCGGTCATGAACACGGTGCGGTATTCGTTGGGATTGCCGAGTCCGAAAGCGGCATATTCGGTCATCACCGCCTGCAAGGCCTCGATTGGATCATCGGATGGATGCTCCTCGATGCGGCGGGCCAGCGTCTCGAACGCATCCTCGGCCAGAGCGAACAGGATGTCCTGCTTGTCGGCGAAGTAGGAATAGACAGACATCGGGGCGTAGCCGACCCGTTTGGCCAGCTTGCGGATGGTCAGGCCTTCATAGCCTTCTTCCTGGACGAGCTTGTGCGCGGCCTCGACAAGTTCGGAGCGCAGTTCTGCCTTTTGCTTCTCGCGGCGTGTCTGGACGCTCTGCGGCAAGATCTGGTGCCTTTGGTTGGTTGGTGGCTGGCTAAATTATATACGCTGTACGGAAACGGACAAGGGCACGGGAAGTTCCCAAGCGGTATACTTCGGATCGTGCCGACGCTTGTCGAGGTTGGCGGCACCCGTGATCAGCACCTTTGCTCCGTCAAAGCGGCCCATCACGCTTCCTTGTCCATCAGCTTCGCGGCAAGACGCGAAAGCAGCTTTACCGCCTCGCCATAGGTCCGGGCCTTTTCCGGATTGGAGGCGTTGCCGTCCAGCGCCCGCTTGTAGACGCCCTGGCAAATCGCGGCCAGCCGGAAGAAGGAAAAGGCGAGGTAGAACGTCCAGTTGCCGATACCGGTGAGCCCGCGCCGCCGGCAGTAGGCGGCGACGTAGTCCTCCTCGGAGGGCAGGCCGAGTGCGGAACGGTCGACACCGCCCAGGCCGCGAAAGCCGGAAGCGTGCGGCAGCCGCCATTGCATGCATTGATAGGCGATATCGGCGAAGGGGTGGCCTGATGTCGACAATTCCCAGTCGAGCACCGCCAGCACCTTCGGCCGGTCCGGCGCGAAGATCAGATTGTCCAGCCGGTAGTCGCCATGCACCAACGAGATCCGGCCGTCATCGGCGGGCATATGCGTTTCCAACCAGGCAATCAGCCCGTCCATCTCGGCGACTGCATCAGTCTCCGAGGCGCGGTACTGGCTGGTCCAGCGCGCCAGCTGGCGCTCGAAATAATTTCCCGGCCGCCCGAAATCGCCGAGCCCCACTGTCCCGACATCGATCTCGTGCAGCGCCGCGAGGGTTTCGTTCATGGCATCGTATATGGCGGCGCGTTCTTCGTTGTCGCCTGCCTCCGGCAGCGCCGGATCCCAGAAAATGCGGCCGTCCAGGAAATCCATCACGTAAAACATGCGGCCGATGGGCGAGTCTTCCGCCGAGAGATGCAGCATGGCAGGCACGGGCACGGCGGTGCCGGCAAGCGCGCTCATCACCCTGAATTCGCGGTCGACCTGATGCGCCGATTTCAGCAATTGCCCCGGCGGCTTGGCGCGCAGCACGTAACGGCCGCTTGCCGCCGTCAAAAGGTAAGTCGGGTTCGATTGGCCGGATTTGAACTTCTCGACTGCTGCAAGCTCGGAAAAGCCCGGTATGTTCGCCTCGAGGTAAGGCGCAAGCGCTGCCTGGTCGAGTACGGGATCACTCATGCCGTCTCGGGCTGGCGTTCGATCAAGGTCAGCGTCAGCCAGCGCGCGGTCAGTGCCGGCTTCTTCGAACCTTCGATTTCGATCGTCACGTCATGCGCGGTCTGCACCCAGCCCGACGGCCTGACCTTGACGTCGGCCAGCACGAAACGCGTGCGGATGCGCGCGCCCGTTTTCACCGGCGCCAGGAAGCGCAGCGAATCGAAGCCGTGGTTGACGCCCATCTTGCCGTTTTCCAGCGGCGGCATGGTCTCGAAGGTCATCGCCGACAACAGCGACAGCGATAGGAAGCCGTGCGCGATGGTGCCGCCGAACGGCGTTTCGCGCATGGCCCGCTCCGGATCGCAGTGGATGAACTGGTGGTCGTCGGTGGCGTCGGCGAACTGGTCGATCATGCGTTGCGTGACCGCCCGCCATGGCGACACGCCAACCTCCTTGCCGACACTGGCCAGAAGCACATCGAGACTGATCGGTTCCACGCTCATGTCCTCCAGTTCACCCCCGGCTTCTGTGGCCGGAAAATGTCATTCCTTGAACAGGGTCAGCCCATGCTGCACCGACTGTCCGCCGTCGATCGGCAGGATGGCGCCGGTGACATAGCTGCCTGCACGGCTGCACAAATAGAGCGTTGCGCCGGCAATGTCATCCGGTGCGCCGATACGGCCGATCGGAACATGGCTGCCGACGTGCCTGGCCTGCTCATCCGTACTGGTGGCGAATGCCGTCATCCGGCTCTGGAAGGGGCCGGGAGCGAAGGCATTGACGGTGATGCGGCGGCCGGCGAACTCGAGCGCAAGGGTGCGGGTCAGATGATGCACGGCTGCCTTGGACGCCGTGTAGGAATAGGCGTCGTCGGCCAGCGGCTGCGTGCCCATCACCGAACCGAGATTGATCACCCTGGCCGGATCGGCGTCGCTGGCGGCGGCATCGAGCAGCGGCAGCAATTCGCGGGTCAGATGGAAGACCGCGGTGACGTTGACGCCAAACACCTTGGCCCATGCCGAATAGGGGAAGCTTTCCAGCGGCGCGCCCCAGGAGACGCCGGCGTTGTTGACCAGAATATGCAGTTTCCCGGTCCGCGCTTTGACCTCGGCGACGAGTGCGGCAATGCCGGTTTCGCTGGAGACATCGCCGGCGAAGCCTTCGGCCCGGCCGGATGCGCCAAGCTCGTTCAACTCTTCGGCGACCTTGATGCAGTCATCGCCCTTGCGCGACGCGATCATCACGTTGGCGCCGGCCTGCACCAGCGCGGTCGCCGCCATGCGCCCGATGCCGGTCGCGGCACCCGTCACCAGCGCGGTCTTGCCGGCCACCGAAAACAGCTCGTCCAGATAGCTCATCACAATCCTCCGCGCTCGGCATGCGGGCAAACAGTTCGCGTTGACAAGGCTATCCGAAGTACGGTCATCCTTGCCACTGACAAAATGCCTGGCATGCATGAAGGGTTAGCGACCGATGACGGAGATGAATCTCGGCATGACCGAGCGGTTGAAGCCGATCCACGCGCGCGTCGCGGCCATGGTGCGCGACGAGATCATGCCGCTCGACCATGAATTCCTCAGCGAAGTGGGCAAGGCAGGCAACCGCTGGGTCTACAGTGCGCGCCAGAGCGAGATCCTCGAAGGGCTGAAAAAGACCGCAAGGGAGCGCGGCCTGTGGAACTTCTGGCTGACCGGCTCGGAACGCGGCTACGGCCTTTCCACCGTCGAATACGCCTATCTGGCCGAGGAAATGGGAAAGGCGCATCTTGGTGCGGAGACCTTCAACTGCTCGGCGCCCGACACCGGCAACATGGAGGTGCTGGAGCGGTACGGCTCGGCCGACCTCAAGAAAGCATGGCTCGAGCCACTGCTCGACGGCAAGATCCGCTCGGCCTATCTGATGACCGAGCCGGATGTCGCTTCGTCCGATGCCACCAACATTGCCATGCGCTGCGAACGTCAGGGCGACGACTATGTGCTCAACGGCGAGAAATGGTGGGCTTCGGGCGCAGGCGATCCGCGCTGCGCCATCTACATCGTCATGGTCAGGACCGGCGGCGATGACGAGCCGCAGCACCGCCGTCATTCGATGATCCTGGTGCCATCGGATACAAAAGGCGTGACCAAGGTGCGGGCCATGCAGGTTTATGGCGATGACGACGCGCCGCACGGCCACATGCATCTTCGCTTCGACAATGTGCGGGTACCGGCATCGAACCTGATCCTCGGCGAGGGCAGGGGGTTCGAGATCGCGCAAGGGCGGCTCGGCCCCGGCCGGATCCACCATTGCATGCGCGCCATCGGACAGGCCGAGATGGCGCTCGAGATGCTGTGCCAGCGTTCCTTGCGCCGCGAAGCCTTCGGCCAGAAGCTGGCCAAGCTCGGCGCCAATTTCGACATCATCGCCGAATGCCGCATGGAGATCGAAATGGCCCGGCTGCTCTGCCTCAAGGCGGCGTGGATGATCGACCAGGGCGACGCCCGCGCCGCGGCCCCCTGGATCAGCCAGATCAAGGTGGTGGCACCCCGCGTCGCGCTCAAGGTCACCGACGAAGCGGTGCAGATGTTCGGCGCGCAAGGCATCAGCCAGGACACGCCGCTGGCGCGGTCGTGGACGCATCTGCGGACCTTGCGCCTTGCCGACGGGCCGGACGCCGTGCATCGCCGTCAGGTGGCGCGCACCGAGCTGAAG
>NZ_RZOL01000243.1:0-9451 GCF_004022985.1 Mesorhizobium sp. M7A.F.Ca.ET.027.02.1.1
GACAGGATCCGCGCTGGCGGTAAGCTCAGGGTGTCGTCGATGACCGTGCAGCCGAAGAATGGCGGCGGCGAACGCACCATCGCGGTCGATGCGATCCTGATGTCGGCCGGCTGGACGCCGTCGGTGCCGTTGCAGGCGCCCACCGAGACGCAGTCCTGCGCATAGGTGCCCGGCACGAAGCGCTTGGTCTCGTCGTTGAAGGCGACCTTTCCGCGCGACTGCGAGAACAGATGCACCGACGGCGTCCAGCCGGCCGACATCAGGATCGCATCGACCGCGATGGTGCGTTCGCCGCCGCCATTCTTCGGCTGCACGGTCATCGACGACACCCTGAGCTTACCGCCAGCGCGGATCACCGCGCGGCCGAAATTGATCTCGATGCCGAGCGCCCTCGCCTCATCGATCACCGGTCCGGTCGGATTGTCGCGCAGATCGACGATCGCCGCCACATTGACGCCGGCCTTCTTCAGGTCGATCGCCGCCGCGTAAGCAGAATCATTGGCGGTGTAGACGCCGACATTCCTGCCGACCGCGACGCCATAGTGGTTGAGATAGGTGCGCGCGGCACCCGCCAGCATGATGCCCGGCCGGTCATTGTCGGCAAACACCATGTGGCGCTCGATCGCGCCCGAGGCCAGCACCACGCGCTTGGCCCGGACCTGCCACAGCCGCTCGCGCGCCAGATCGTGGCCGGGGGTCCTCAGATGCTCGCTGACACGCTCGACCAGCCCCACAAAATTCTGCGCATAGTAGCCGAACGCCGTCGTTCGCGACAGCACGCGGACATTGTCCATTGCGGCGAGCTTCGCCACGGCAGCTTGCGCCCAGGCAAAACCGTCCTGGCCGTCGATTTTCGCGCCGCTCTCGAAACGCAGGCTGCCGCCGAACTCGGCCTGCTCGTCGGCGAGGATGACGCGCACGCCGGTCTCGGCCGACGCAAGCGCTGCCGCGATGCCTGCCGCACCGCCGCCCAGCACCAGCACGTCGCAATGCGCATAGCGCGATGAATAATGGTCGGGATCCGGCTGGTCCGGGGAAACGCCAAGACCGGCCGCGGCGCGTATCTTTGGCTCGTAGAGCCTCTTCCACGCCGCTTTCGGCCACATGAAGGTCTTGTAGTAGAAGCCGGCCGAAAGCAGCGGTGAGGCGATATCGCTGACCGCACCGAGGTCGAAGGACAGTGACGGCCAGCGGTTCTGCGACTGCGCATCAAGCCCGTCATAGAGCTCCTGCACGGTCGCCCGCACGTTCGGCGTCTTGCGTGCCGCGTCGCGCCTGATTTCGACCAGGGCGTTCGGCTCCTCGGCGCCCGCCGACAGGATGCCGCGCGGACGGTGGTACTTGAACGAACGGCCGACGAGATGGACGCCATTGGCGAGCAGCGCCGAGGCCAGCGTGTCGCCCTCGATGCCGGCATAGGACCGGCCATCGAAGCTGAACCGCGCGGTCTTGGCTTGGCTGAAGCGGCCAGCGCCGGGAATGCGGAACGCGCCGCTCATTTGGCAACTCCCGGGAGCTTCGACGGCTTCGGCTCGCCGGCCTTGTAGGTCATGACGAATTTGTCGGTGACGGTGTCGCGTACGGCATTGAAGAAGCGCGCACAGCCATGCATGTGCCGCCAGCGCTCATAAATGATGCCCTTGGGGTTGGAGCGGATGAAGAAGAACTTTTCAAAATCGTCGTCGCTCTCGCCGGCCATATTGGCCGAGCGCGCGATGTGCGCCTCGCCGGCGTTGCGGAACTCGAGTTCCGGACGCTCTTCCTCGCAATAGGGGCAGCGGATGAGAAGCATTTGGTTCGTTCCTACAATTCGCCGTGGCCGACGCGGGCGCCCGCCGGTTGATCGCAAAGCTTCTGTCCCAGGGTCGCGAACGGTGCGACGAGCCGGATGCGCTCTTCCACGCTTGCAGCGGGACGAAACAGATCGCGGGACGCCATGTTGCCGAGGGTGAGCTGCATCGGATCGGTTGTGACGATGACTTGACGCGGCTGGAATGTCTCGTCTTCTTCGAGCCCTTCGGGTCGTCCCTCGAAGAACATCACCACCCTCTGGCCGCCGCTCCAGACGCAGGCCAACGTGCCGTCATCGACCGAAAACGGCCAGCCGGCTTCGTTGCCGGCACGGCTGATCGGCTGCGTGCGCACTTCATCCGGCGAGGGAAAATGGAACATGCCCCGTTCTCCCGCCAGCACTTGCTCCCCCGCCAGCATCAGCGGCATCGCGACAGCCATCTCAGCCATCATCAGTGCGCCACCGCCGCCGCCGCCGCCTCGTCGATGAGCCGTCCGGTGCGGAAGCGTTCGATGGTGAAGGGCGCGTTGATCGGATGCGGATCGTCTTTGGCGATGGTGTGGGCAAAGACATGGCCCGAACCCGGCGTTGCCTTGAAGCCGCCCGTGCCCCAACCGCAATTGACATAGAGGCCCGGCACCGGCGTCTTGGCCAGGATCGGCGAGCGGTCGGGCGTGACGTCGACAATGCCGCCCCACGAGCGCAGCATCTTCATGCGCGTGAAGATCGGGAACATCTCGCAGATGGCGTCGAGCGTATGTTGCAATATGTGCAAGCCGCCGGTCTGCGAATAGGAGACATACTGGTCGGTGCCGGCGCCGATCACCAGCTCGCCCTTGTCGGACTGCGAGATATAGGCGTGCACCGTGTTCGACATCACCACGCAGGGCACCACCGGCTTGACCGGTTCCGACACCAGCGCCTGCAGCGGATAACTTTCCAGCGGCATGCGCACGCCTGCCATGTTCATGATGACGGAGGAATGGCCGGCGGCAACGACGCCGACCTTCTTGGCGCCGATGAAGCCGCGCGTCGTGTCGACGCCCATCACCGCGCCATTGGCCGCCCGCTTGACCCCGGTGACCTCGCAATTCTGGATGATGTGGACGCCGCGCGCCGAGGCGCCGCGCGCATAGCCCCAGGCAACGGCATCATGACGGGCCGTGCCGCCGCGCCGCTGCAGCGACGCACCGACCACCGGATAGCGCGCATCCTTGGAGGTGTTGAGCGGTGGGCAGAATTCCTTCGCCTGCTCCGGCGTCAGCCATTCATTGTCGATGCCGTTCAGCCGGTTGGCGTGCACGTGGCGCTTCAGCACCTGGACGTCGTGCACATTGTGGGCGAGCATCATGACGCCGCGCGCCGAATACATGACGTTGTAGTTGAGTTCCTGGCTCAAGCCATCCCACAGCTTCAGCGCATGGTCGTAGATGCCGGCGCTCTCGTCATAGAGATAGTTGGAACGGATGATGGTGGTGTTGCGGCCGGTGTTGCCGCCGCCGAGCCAGCCCTTTTCCAGCACCGCGACATTGGTGATGCCGTGCACGGTGGCGAGGTAATAGGCGGTGGCCAGGCCATGGCCGCCGGCGCCGACGATGATGACGTCGTATTCTTTCCTGGGCTCAGGCGAGGACCACTGTTCCTCCCAGCCCTTGTGACCGCGCATGGCTTCACGGGCGATGGCGAATACCGAATATTTCTTCAACGTCCCAACCTCGCCCCAAAAAGGCTTCGCGAATGGCGGCCGGCGTTCATTCGGTCCCGGCGCGCGAGGTGTATCACTAGCGAAACAGCGCTTCCACCCTTGCGCTGTTTGCGACGGCGCTTGCCGTTTTGCGCCGTGGCGGAAAAGACGCATCCGGCGCTTCCACACATTGGCAGGTATCGGGTGGCTCGTGCTTGCCCCATCTGCGACCAAGCATCTCGGATCGCCGCTAAAGCCGACGCGAAGAAAAGGATGCAAAAATGTTCGCACTCGCCAACAAGATCGCCATCGTCACCGGCGCCAGTTCCGGCATCGGCCGGGCCTCGGCAAAACTCTTTGCCGAGGAAGGCGCCAAGGTCATCGTCGCCGCCCGCCGCCAGGCCGAGCTCGATGCGCTTGTCGCCGAGATAGAAGACAATGAGGGCGCGGCCATCGCGCTTGCCGGCGATGTCAGGGACGAAGCCTATGCAAAGGCCCTTGTCGATCTGGCGGTCGAAAAGTTCGGTGGGCTCGACATCGCCTTCAACAATGCCGGCGCCGTCGGCCGGATGGGACCGATTTCGGACTTGCCGCTGGAAGGCTGGCGCGAGACGCTCGACACCAATCTCACCAGCGCGTTTCTCGGCGCCAAATACCAGGTGCCGGCAATGATCGAGCGTGGCGGTGGTTCGCTGATCTTCACTTCCACCTTCGTCGGCCACACAGTCGGCATGCCGGGCATGACAAGCTATTCCGCGAGCAAGGCCGGCCTGATCGGACTGACACAGGTGCTTGCCGCCGAATACGGCCCGAAAGGCGTGCGGGTCAACGCGCTGCTGCCCGGCGGCACAGACACGCCGGCGGCAACCTTCAAGACCCCGGAATCAAGAGCCTTCGTCGAAGGCCTGCATGCTTTGAAGCGTATCGCGATGCCGGAGGAGATTGCCCGTTCCGCGCTCTATCTCGCCTCCGACGCCTCGAGCTTCACCACCGGAGCGGCTCTGTTTGCCGATGGCGGCGTGTCGATCAATCGGACGTGAAGATTCCAGCGGCGGGATGCATGTTCATAGCCGCCAGGCAAACGGCCGCTCTTGATTTTTCGCCGCGATTTGGCGATTCCGTTCCTGTCTAAAAGCGGGTCTGGAACCATGATGCTGATCAGAACCTATGTGACTGCGAGCGCGATCGAAGGCGTCGGCGTGTTCGCCGCGGAGCCGATCGGGAAAGGCGCTTCGATCTGGCGGCTCGATCCGGATTTCGACCGGCTGATCCCCATGGACAAATACGAGACGGCACCCCCGCATCTCAGGGAACTGCTCGACCGCTATGCCTATCCGAGCCCGGACCGGCCGGGTTTCATGGTCTATGAAGTCGACAATGGCCGCTTCATGAACCATTCCAGCAATCCGAATACGGATTTTTCGCAATATGGCGGAGCCACGGCGACCCGCGACATCGCCGTGGGCGAGGAGATCACCTGCGATTACGGCGAGTTCTTCGAGGATTTCGAGCTGCTGCACCTCGCGACGGCCTAGTCGGCTCCTTATCTCATGGGCAAGTGGCACACTTGTCCCAGGGCAAACAGACGGCGGCTGGCCCCGCAAATTCATTTCCACTGTGGACAGCGCGGCATGATTCTGCTATCAGCCGCCCCAATTCGTGGTGTAAACCGCCGCGGAGGCTAGTGGCTATGGCTGCTTGCCTGTTGATATCAAACCCGAAAGACAGGATTGCCCGTGCAGGTACTCGTCCGCGACAATAACGTTGATCAGGCGCTTCGCGCTCTCAAGAAGAAGATGCAGCGCGAAGGCATTTTCCGCGAAATGAAGATGCGCGGTCACTACGAAAAGCCGTCCGAGAAGCGCGCCCGTGAAAAGGCTGAAGCCGTCCGCCGCGCCCGCAAGCTGGCCCGCAAGCGCGCCCAGCGCGAAGGCCTGCTGCCGATGACGCCGCGCCCGGTCGCTGCTGGCGCCGCCGGCGGTGCAGGTGGCGCTCCGCGTCCGCCGCGGTTCTAACGCCAATTTTTCGTCCTTTTCGAAGGATATCAGAGGTGGCGCGATGTAGAATCGCCGCCACCTTTTTGTTTTGATGTGACCGGTCCGGAGGGGGAGCCGGACCTGAACGACGCGGCTTGAAGTGAGGACAGGGCAGACATGAACGCAACAAGCGTGGAGCGCGGGACCGCATTGCGTGGTTTCGCCCTGACAGCGGCCCTGCTCTCCGGACTGGCGCTTGCCGGCTGCCAAACGGCGGGCCCGACCGGTGAATTCAACAACATCGACAAGGCGCAAGGGTCGAGCGAGAACATTTCCTCGCTGTCGGCGGTCATCCAGCGCAATCCCCAGGATCCCGAAGGCTACAATGTGCGCGGCTCGGCCTATGGCCGTGGCGGTCAGTACCAGGCGGCGCTCAAGGATTTCAATCAAGCCATCCAGCTCAACCCGAATTTCTTCCAGGCCTATTCGAACCGCGCGCTCATCCAGCGCTTCCTCGGCAATCAGGAAGCCGCGCTGGCGGACTACAACCGTTCGATCCAGATCAACGGCAACTACGACGCCGCCTATATCGGCCGCGGCAATCTCTACCGCAAGGCGGGTCGCACCCAGGACGCCTTCAACGACTTCCAGAAGGCAATCCAGCTCGATACGACCGACGCGCGCGCCTACCACAATCGAGGCCTGATCTATCAGAGCCAGGGCCAGCACAAATTCGCCATCGAGGACTTCTCGACCGCCATCTCGCTGGCGCCGGACGCCGCCGAGCCCTACAACGGCCGCGGCCTCTCCTATCTGGCGACCAAGGACGAGGACAACGCCTTTTCCGATTTCAACATGGCGATCAAGCTCGACGGCAGGAATGCCGAGGCCTGGTCCAACCAGGCGCTGATCTATGAGCGGCGCGGCGACAAGGCGAAGGCCGCGAAATCCTATAAGGAAGCCGTTCGCCTCGACCCTACCTACCAGCCGGCCAAGGATGGCCTCGCCCGCGTCAGCTGATCTCGGTTTCGGCTTCCCATACAAATCCGCGTGACATCCAAGTGCCGCGGAATCCTTTGCGTGTCCTAAAGGACGCACTTCGCAACCGGGCATTAACCCCGGCAGGAGGCTTTCGGCCCCTGCCTTGATCGCGCCAAGTTTTCAGCGGAACGGTCTACCCACCCAAGCCGTTGTTGAAAGTATTTTGCGAAAGGACCCTCCCATGATCAAGAAACTCGCCTGCGCCGCTGCCCTCGCCACGACGATGTTCGCGGTGGCTCCGGCCAGCGCCGGCAAGCTGCAACTCGGCACGCTCGATTGCACCATCGACGGCGGCACCGCTTATATCGTCGCTTCCAACAAGGGCGTGTCCTGTGTCTTCCGGCCTCATCATCACGGGCCGTCCGAGATTTACACAGGCGTCATCTCCAAGATCGGCCTCGATGTCGGCCAGACGCATCAGGGCCAGCTCGTCTGGGCCGTGCTGGCCGCGACCCGGGATCGTGACGGAGGCGATCTCGCCGGCAGCTACTACGGTGTCAACGCCGAGGCGAGCGTGGTGACCGGCGGCGGCGCCAATCTGCTGGTTGGCGGCCTGGACAGCGCCGTCATGCTGGAGCCGCTCAGCGTCCAGGCGCAGACCGGCGTCAACCTTGCCGTGGCTGTGACCTCTCTCCAGCTGATCCACTCATTCAAGTGATTGCATGGAGCCGTGCGCTCCATGACCCCTCACCCCGCGGCGCGGAACCAGATAGGATGGTTTCGCGCCGTTTGATTTGGGGGGGAACCATCATGCTGAAGACAGCCATAGCTGCCGCCATGTTCACCACGCTATCCGGAGCGGTGCAGGCGCAGGACCGAGGCATGGAAGTCGGTACGCTTGACTGCGCCATAGGCGGCGGCACCGGCTTCATCTTCGGCTCAAGCAAGGACCTGAGCTGCACCTTCAACCCCGCCGACAAAAGCTTCGCGCCGGAAGCCTATTTCGGCGCCGTCAACAAATACGGCCTCGACATCGGCACGACGAAGCAGACGGTCATGCAGTGGATCGTGCTGACGCCGCTGAAGAACATCTATGCGCCGGGTGCGCTGGCCGGCGACTATATCGGCGCCAGCGCGGAGGTGACGGCCGCCGTCGGCGCCGGCGCCAATCTGCTGGTCGGCGGCTCCTCTCAGGCCTTCACCTTGCAGCCGCTCAGCTTGCAGACGCAGACCGGCATGAACCTCGCGATCGGCGTCAGCCAATTCCAGCTGCGCAGCACCGAGAATTGATCGCGCAACGAAGCCCGCCAACCGAAGGGGCATCCGCGCGAACGGCCCTCAAAAAAACGCTTGAGCTCAACCCCGGTTGAGGTTTTACAAGCCTGCCCCGAGCGCAACAACGCCTCGATCCAGCGCTGTCGATTCGCATGGTCCTGCCGGAAACCCGTACTGGCTTCTGGCGTCCTGCGCTGGCGTCGAGATATGCAAGACGGGGGTGGAAATGACCGAGATCAGCACGAACAGGGTCGACTGGCGCGTATTGTGGGCAAGCGGCGACCTGGCGCGCTTCTGCTTCATCAGCCTCGGCATTCTGCTGCACGCCACCAACGAAACGATGGTGGCAACGGTTATGCCGGCCATGGTCGGCGAACTGGCGGGCGTACAGCTCGTCGGCTGGTCGCTGGCGATCTACGAACTCGGCGCCATCGTTGCCGGCGCGGCCGCCGGACGACTGGTGAGTTATGTCCCCTTGCGCACCAACATGGTGGTCGCCGCGCTGCTCTACGCAACAGGCGCGCTGATATGCGCCACCTCGCCTTCCATGCAGCTGTTCCTCGCCGGCCGCCTGATCGAAGGACTTGGCGGCGGTGCGCTGGTGTCGCTGGCCTTCGTCTCGGTCGAACGACTGTTCTCGCGCGCCATCTGGCCGCAGCTTTTCGGCATCATGTCGGCGATCTGGGGCGTCGCCGCCTTCAGCGGACCATTGCTAGGCGCGATCATGACCGAGCTTTTGTCATGGCGCTGGGCCTTCGGCATCTTCACACTCGGCGGCGCCGCCATGGCGCTGGCAAGCTTCCTCGTGCTCGACACGCCGCAGGCGACGAAACCCAAGACGAGCACGGGCAAGGCACCGCCCTTCCCGTTCGCGGCCCTTGGCTGCCTTGCCGTCGCCGTGGTGCTGATCGCCTCGGCCGGCGTCGACATCGCCTTGCTGCGCTCTTCGCTGCTGATGGCCCTCGGCCTCATCGGCCTGGTGCTGTTCTTCACCATCGACGCGCTGAAGCCGCGTTCGCGGCTGTTCCCGGCGCGGCTGTTCTCATGGCGCACGCCGGTCGGCGCCGGCATGACCATGGTTGCCGCCTTTTCGGTGGCGACCTGTTCCTTCGGCGTCTACGGACCGCTGTTGCTGACCAGCCTTCACGACATTCCGCTGCTGACCACCGGCTACATCATCGCCGCCGAATCGATAGCCTGGTCGATCCTCTCGATCCTGGTCGCCAACGCGCCGCCGCAGCGCGAGCGGCTGATCATCGTCGGCGGCGCAGTGATGATCGCGGCCGGCATCGCCGGCTTTGCGTATGCGATACCCCTGGGCTCCATCCCGCTGATCCTGATATGTGCCCTGTTGCAGGGCGGCGGCTTCGGCATCGCCTGGCCGTTCCTGACGCGCGTCATCGTCGCCTCCGCCCCGGAGGGCGAGCAGACCATCGCCTCGGCGGCGGTGCCGACCATGCAGCGCATCGGCTATGCCGTGGGCGCCGCACTCGCCGGCATCGTCGCCAACGCCAGCGGCTTTTCGCAAGGCCTGAACCACGACGCGGCGGCGAATGTCGCGTCGTGGTTGTTCCTTGCCTTCGTGCCGCTCGGCATTGTCGGCTGCCTCGCGGCTTTGCGGGTTTCCAGACCGCTTGGCCAGCCACGGGAAGCTATCGGCTAAAACCTGGCCTGCTCATTCGGCCTCGCGCAGGCGGTAGCCGACGCCGGTCTCGGTGGTGATGTAGCGCGGCTGGTCGGGGC
>NZ_RZOL01000244.1:0-9408 GCF_004022985.1 Mesorhizobium sp. M7A.F.Ca.ET.027.02.1.1
GATTCCGGTCAAGGCACCCGTCGGCAGCGGCAGCGGCGTATCGGCAAGGCGCATCAGCGTTGCCAGATTCCCCCTCATGCCGCTTCCATAAACCGGAGGCAGGCGCAACACGGCGGCGTCCGAGCGGCCGTGTAACGCGTAGGCGTCCAAAACCTTGATCTCGCCTTCGCGCTTCGAGCGTCCATAGGCGCATTGTGGGGCAGGAAGCGTGTCCTCGTCGATCGTTGCGCTGACGTGCGCGCCGATCACCGCTCGGATCGAGGAGAGATGGATGAAACGTCCGCTTATCTGGGCGGCCGCGGCATGCGCCAGCCTTGCGCTCAGTTCCACATTGGCCGCTTGGTAATCGGCTTCGGTTGCATTTCCCTGATCATTGTTGAGGCCGGCGCAATGGACGACGTCAGTCATATGCCGGGTCAGTTCCAGGAAGGCGGCGGCCGGCGCATCGAAGCCGGGCATCGGCACAGTCTCGTTCTCCGAACCAAGCCTCTCGGGATGGCGGGAGGCGAGGCGAAGCTCGGCACCGGCTTCGCGAAGGTGGCGCACGACAAGGCGCCCGATGAAACCTGTCGCGCCCGTGACCAGAACCTTCATGGCCTTACCCGAAACAGCTCTTTGGTGGCTGATGGAAGTGCTCGCTCTTCCATCACTGGTGCAAGTGCCTGCTCTTCCAACAAAGGAACATGGCGTCCGGAGGCGAGATATGTTCCGCTCACCAGGAAGACCATCAGCACCGAGTCCAGAATGTCATGGCCGATCAGGATGCCTGTCATTCCGGCCGTCAGATAGGTGATCACCACGACAACAATCATGGTCGCGCCGAACCGCTCGCTCGGATCGTTGCTGTTTCGCAAGACCCGGGCGGCATTTCCAGCGGCAACGATAAAGATCGCCGCCAGCGTCACGGCACCCAGAATTCCCGCTTGCACCAGGGCGGTCAGGAAGCCGTTGTGAAAATGGTTGAAGCCTGTGTCCATCGCGAACTGCTCATGAAAGCCCTGCTTGATCAGATGCTGGGTTGCACCCACACCGTGCCCGAACAGTGGCATGTCATGGAATGCTTTGAGGCCGATCTCCCAAAGCGCAACACGTATTCCCAACGAGGTGTCGTAATTGCCGCCAGCCCCAAGCGCACCCCAATCGGAGCGCAAAAAATCGACCCGCCCGGATATCGCCTGGAAGCTGGAAGCGGCGATCACGACGCCGACCGCTGCCAGCAGCAGCAGCAGGCGAACGGCATTCCTGCCTCTGAGCCTGTGCCGGTTGATCAGCATGACGGCGATGCCGGCGATCAGCAGTGCCAGCCAGACGATACGCGAGCCGGAATAGATGACGGCGATCGTCCCTGCCAGTGCCGCGTAGAAGAGGGGTGTCCGGGCTTGCACAAAACCGGACAAGGCGCCAGCCACACACATCACCACGGCAAGGCACACCACGGTTGCGAAGACGATCGGATTTCCGGCTCCACCCTCGGCCCTGACGCCAATCCAATATTGCTGGATGACGGCCATGAGCAGCGCGGCAAAACAGGCGGCCATGCTGGAAAGCACGATGATGCGGGTAAGCGTGGTTTTCTGAGTGATGCTCCAGGTCGAATAGGACACGGGAAAAAACAGGAAGGTGACGAGCGGGATAAGATGTGGCGCATCCCGGGCGAACGAATTGTTGACGATGGACGCCAGGAGATTGGAGGCGCAGTAGGCATAGATCGCGACCGTCATCCAGATCATGGCCCGGTCGGCGTTGAAGCGCCTTTTCCGTAAAGCAGTCAGCAGGACTGACGAAAGGCCTCCGCCATTGAATACAAAGCTGACCACCGATCCCAGAACCGGTGGAAAAAAGAAGCAAAGGATGGAGAAGTAGTTGTTGATCCGCGAAGGCGTGAATTGCTGTCTCAGGGATGAAAGCCGGGTCAATTTTCGGGCTCGCTGTCTTCGGCTAGTTTCATGCGGCGGATCTTGTTTGGCGAAGTTTAATGCGCTCGCCTCGAAATTGCCCATGATGCACTTGCCCACTTCCCGAGGCTGGTATAGCGGCTGCCCCCCATTTTCGATAGTGTATAGGGCAGATTGCCACCGAAAAGCGGCGGCAGGCGCGGGCCGACCAGAGGAAGTCCCTTGAAAGCCGCAGCTGATCCATTCAAGCAATATTTTCCCCGCGTTTTCTGGGCCGTTGAGCTTGCAGGCAGGAATTTCCGGATTTGCCGGCATCTGTGGAAAATTCATTCTCGAACCATGTGCGGCCGGGTCAGTCCAGCATTGTTCTTGACAATGGCGATCTGCTAGAACGCCGGCACGAGAAAGAACGTCCAGAAACAAGGCTCGAACCGGGCGCGAAGAGCTCGATGATTTGAGGCAAGGTCTTCTGTTGGAAGATACGAAAGAACGCCCACGGCCCATGACAACAGCGCTTACGCATCTTCAGCGGCTTGAAGCCGAGTCCATCCATATATTCCGTGAGGTTGCGGCCGCTTTTGCCAAGCCGGTCATGCTCTATTCGGTTGGCAAGGATTCATCCGTGTTGATGCATCTGGCGATGAAGGCGTTTTATCCCGCCAAGCCGCCGTTCCCCTTTCTTCACGTCGACACGACGTGGAAGTTCCGCGAGATGATCGCCTTTCGCGATCAGATGGCGCAGAAACTCGGCTTCGATCTCCTGGTTCATGTCAATGAAGACGGCGTGCGCGACAACATCAATCCGTTCGACCATGGTTCGAACACCCACACCCATGTCATGAAGACCGTGGCGCTGCGCCAGGCGCTCGACAAATACGGTTTCGATGCGGCCTTTGGCGGCGCTCGTCGCGACGAGGAGAAATCGCGCGCCAAGGAGCGCATCTTTTCCTTCCGCAACGCCCAGCATGTGTGGGATCCGAAGAACCAGCGCCCCGAAATGTGGAAGATATTCAACACCCGCATCGCATCGGGTGAATCGATCCGCGTCTTTCCGCTGTCGAACTGGACCGAACTCGATATCTGGCAGTACATCCTGCAGGAAAGTATCCCGATCGTGCCGCTCTATTTCGCCAAGGAACGACCGGTGGTGGAACGCGACGGCATGCTGATCCTGCGGGACGACGAGCGCATGAAACTGCGCCCCGGCGAGACGGTGGAGAACAGGCTGGTGCGGTTCCGCACGCTTGGCTGCTATCCGCTGACCGGCGCCATCGAATCGGATGCCGACACGCTGGAAGCCATCGTCGGCGAAATGCTGACGGCACGGACGTCCGAACGGCAGGGTCGCCTGATCGACCGCGATGAAGCCGGCTCGATGGAAAAGAAGAAGCGCGAGGGGTACTTTTGACCATGCGCCACATCATGGCAAAGAGCCTCGCTCCCACCGACGGCGTTCGCGACTATCTGGCTGCGCAGGAGAAGAAGTCGCTGCTGCGCTTCCTGACCTGCGGCTCGGTCGATGACGGCAAGTCGACGCTGATCGGGCGCCTGCTGTCCGACACCAAGCAGATTTTCGAGGACCAGCTCGCCGCGCTCGAACGCGATTCGCGCAAGCATGGCACGACGGGCGACGACATCGATTTCGCGCTGCTGGTCGACGGTCTGGAGGCCGAGCGCGAGCAAGGTATCACCATCGACGTCGCTTACCGCTTCTTCGCCACGCCGAAACGCAAATTCATCGTTGCCGACACACCTGGCCACGAGCAATACACCCGCAACATGGCCACCGGCGCCTCGACCGCCGACCTGGCGATCGTGCTGATCGATGCCCGGCAGGGTGTGCTTCGCCAGACAAGGCGGCATTCGATCATCGCCTCGCTGCTCGGCATCCGCCACGTCGTGCTGGCCGTCAACAAGATCGATCTTGTCGATTTCGATCAGGCGGTTTTCGACCGGATCGTCGAAGACTACGGGCAATTCTCGCGCGATCTCGGCTTCCAGACCATTGTGCCGATCCCGATGTCGGCCCGTTATGGCGACAATGTCAGCCGCCGGTCGGAAAGCATGGAATGGTATTCCGGTCCGACGCTGATCGAGCATCTCGAAACCGTGTCGGTCGACGAAGCGATGGTCGAACTGCCGTTTCGTTTCCCTGTCCAGTATGTCAACCGTCCCAATCTCGACTTTCGCGGCTTTGCCGGCACGGTCGCCTCCGGCTCGGTTGCGCCCGGCGACGAGGTCGTTGTCGCCAAGTCCGGCAAATCCTCGCGCGTCAAGCGGATCGTCTCGTATGGCGGCGATCTCGCCCAGGCGGCCGCCGGCCAGGCCGTCACGCTCGTCCTCGATGACGAAGTCGAAATCTCGCGCGGCAACATGCTGGTTTCGCCTGCCGCACGGCCGCAAGTCGCCGACCAGTTCGCCGCCAACATCGTCTGGTTCGACGAGCATGCGTTGCTGCCAGGCCGCTCTTACATCCTGCGCACCGAGACCGACCAGACCAGCGCCACCGTCACCGACCTGAAATATCGGATCAACGTCAATGACTTTGCCCATGAAGCGGCAAAGTCGCTCGACATGAACGAAGTCGGCATCTGCAACATTTCGACGCGGACGCCGATCGCCTTCGATCCCTTCGCCGAAAACCGCACCACCGGCGCCTTCATCCTGATCGACCGCATCTCCAGCGCCACGGTCGGCGCCGGCATGATCCTGCACTCGTTGCGCCGCGCCGAAAACATCCATTGGCAGTCGCTCGATGTCGGCAAGCGCGTGCGCGCCGACATGAAGAACCAGCGGCCCGCCGTGTTCTGGTTCACCGGGCTGTCGGGTTCCGGCAAGTCGACCATCGCCAACCTGTTCGAAAAGAAGCTGTTCGCCACCGGCCGCCACACTTATATCCTGGACGGCGACAACGTCCGTCACGGTCTCAACCGCGATCTTGGCTTCACCGACGCCGATCGCGTCGAGAACATCCGCCGCGTTGCTGAAGTGGCGCGTTTGATGGCCGATGCCGGATTGATCGTCATTGTTTCGTTCATTTCGCCCTTCAGCGCCGAGCGGCGCATGGCACGTGAATTGATGGCCGACGGCGAATTCGTCGAGGTGTATGTCGATACGCCTTTCGAGGAATGCGCCCGGCGTGATCCGAAGGGCCTCTACGCGCGCGCGCTGAATGGCGAGATCAAGAATTTCACCGGCGTCGATTCCCCTTATGAAGCGCCGGAAACCCCGGAGGTCCATCTTCGGACACTCGGCAAGTCGGCCGAAGAGATGGTCGACGCCCTGGAACACTGGCTGAACGAGCGCGACATTGCCGAAGACCAATACGATAGCGGCGGCGGCATCTGACGACAGGCTGATGCTTGAAATCTTCGAGCGCCTGGCCTTGTCGGCCGGGCGCGAGGTGATGCGTGTGTTCCACGCCGGCTGTGCGGTTGACCGTAAGTCCGACGCCTCGCCGGTGACCGAGGCGGACCGCGAGAGCGAAAAGATCATTCTCGCCGGACTGCGTGCCGCATTTCCCGATATCCCCTGCGTGGCCGAGGAAGAAGCTTCCGCCGGCATCGTGCCGCCCGATCTGGACGGGGCTTTTTTTCTGATCGATCCGCTCGATGGGACCAAGGAGTTCGTTAACCGCCGCACCGATTTCACCGTCAACATCGCGCTGGTTCGCGATGGCGTGCCGGAAGTCGGCGTCGTCTTTGCGCCCTGCACGGGCCGCTTCTTTTCCGGCCTGCCGGGCAGGGCGGAATCACTCGAAATCGATGGCGATTACCAGATCGTCGGCCGCCGGCCGATCGCGGCGAGAGCGGCCGCGACGCCGCTGGCCGTCGTCGCCAGTCGGTCTCACAACACACCGGAAACCGAGGCCTATATTCGCGACCTCGGTGCCGCCGAAATCGTTTCGGTCGGTTCGTCCTTGAAGTTCTGCCTTCTCGCCAGTGCCGAGGCTGATGTCTATCCGCGCTTCGGCCGCACCATGGAATGGGACACAGCGGCGGGCGACGCCATCCTGCGCGCCGCCGGCGGCATGACGCGCACGCTGGACGGCCAACCTCTGGTCTATGGCAAGCGCAGGCAAAGCGACGACGAGGATTTTGCCAATCCGCATTTCATTGCCAGCGGCAGGGCGGCGGGCCCCGGCTGAGAAAGGCTCGGCAGCTTACTCTGCCGCGGCCTGCGCCGAATTCGAGCCGATATAGTTGCGGATCGTCTCGATGATGCGGTCCTGGTCGGCTTCGCTGAGATAAGGGTGCATGGGCAGGCACAGGATCCGCTTCGGCAGGTCTTCCGATACGGCAAGGCCGGTCGGCGTGCGCGGGTAGTCGCGATAAGCGACCTGGGCATGCAGCGGCTTCACGTAGTAAATGACAGACGGAATGCCCTTTTCGCCGAGGTGCGCCCTCAGCCCGTCGCGCTTGGGCGTCTCGATGGCGTATTGCGCCCAGGCCGAACGGCTGCCGTCCAGATTGCGGGCGGCGGTGACGATGTCGCCAAGCCCTTCGGCATAGCGCTTTGCCACCACCTGGCGGGCGACCATCTCGTCTTCGAGGATTGCCAGCTTCTCGATCAGGATCGCCGCCTGGATCGTGTCGAGGCGTGAATTGATGCCGACGCGGACATTGTCGTACTGCGTCTCGCCCTTGCCATGGAAGGCGAAGGAGCGAAGCTGCTCGGCCAGCGCATCGTCATTGGTGAACATCGCGCCGCCGTCGCCGTAGCAGCCAAGCGGCTTGGCCGGATAGAAGCTGGTCGATCCGACATGGCCGAAAGCACCGCACATCTTGCCGTCGAGCGAACCGCCCATCGACTGGGCGGCATCCTCGATCACCATCAGCCCTTCTCGGCTGGCGATCGCCATGATCGCCTCGTAGTCGGCGGCAAGGCCAAACAGATCGACGGGAATGATTGCCTTCGGCTTCAGCCTTCCTTCCTTGTTGATCATGGCAATGGCCGCTTCGAGGCTGGCAATGTCGATGTTGTAGGTATGTGGGTCGACATCGACGAACACCGGCTCGGCCTTGGCCAGCGCCACCACTTCGGCGGTGGCGGCGAAAGTGAAGCTCGGCACGAACACGGCGTCGCCCGGGCCGACGCCGGCCGCAAACAGCGGCAACAGCAGTGCATCGGTGCCGTTGGCGCAGGCCACGACATGCTTGGTGCCGATATAGGCGGCGAGCTTGTTCTCGAATTCGGTGACTTGCGGGCCAAGAATATAACGGCCTTCGTCGACGACACGGTCGATCGCGGCCTTCAGCCGGTCGCGGATTCGTTCGCGCTGCGCGCCAAGATCGATGAACTGCATGTCGGCCTCAAAACGGGTTAGCCAGATAATCGGCCGCTGGTACCAGAGTTGCGCTTGCCGAGAAAGCCGGGCAGGCGGAGCCCCAAATTGCCCAAGTGTCGCAGTCCGTTACCAGTATTTCCCGGCGAATGTCAGTCAGATGCCGGAAATCCGGGCTTCGTCGGGCGCCATCCCGCCCTTATAGCCCTGTAAAAGAGCCCTGCGAAACATAAAGTGATCGATTGGGCTCAACTTATGTTGAGCGTTGCTCAGGCGATTTCATGTCGCCAGGGTGGATTGGCGCCGGCCCGCGACACGGTCACTGCCGCCGCCTTCGCGCCGAGCGCCAGCGCCTTGTGGATGGCGTCTTTCGACAAGGCGGAAATCGCCGCCTTGGTCAGCAGGCCCTGCTCATGCAAGGAGGCGAGGATGCCGGCGTTGAAGGTATCGCCGGCGCCGACCGTGTCGACCACCTCGACCTTTTCCGGCATGACGGTGACGGCATGTTCCCTGGTATAGCCGACGGCGCCTTCGCTGCCATGGGTGACGACGATCAGCTTCGGGCCTCGGTCCAGCCAGTTGCGGATGACATCCTCGTGCGAGCCGGCTTCGCCGAACCAGTTCAGGTCTTCGTCCGACAATTTCACGATGTCGGCCATCGCCATCATCGCGCGAATGCGCCTGAGGTGCTTGGCCTTGTCCGGTATGAAGTTCGGCCGGATGTTGGGATCGAGCATCATCACTCGACTTTCATGCTCGCGCCGCATGAACTCCTCATAGGCACTGCCGGCGGGCTCCGAAATCAGGCTGATGGCACCAAACAGCATGGCTTCGATCTCGCTGCCAAGCTGCGGCAGGTCGTCGACGGTCAGCATGCGGCCGGCGGTGTTCTCGTCATAGAAAGTGTAGGTCGCCTGGCCGTTGGTGAGCTTGACGAAGGCCAGCGTCGTTGGCCGTGGTGAGGTGTGCGCATAGGTGGAGCTGACCTTGCTTGCCCCCAGCGCATCCCGGAACTGGCCGCCGAACAGATCCGACGACAGGCCCGAAAAGAAGCCTGCCGGCGCGCCGAGCCGGCCAAGCGCGATCGCCGTGTTGAACACCGCGCCGCCGACATAAGGCGCAAAGGCCGGCTCACCCGCTGTCGTCGTGCGCGGCAGCATGTCGATCAGGGCTTCGCCGCAGCAGAGGATCATGGCTTCCTGGTCTCCGGCGGATGGATCACGCCCTTGCGTATGATGATGTTGGCGTAGAGCCGCGGCTCGCTGGTCGCGACGATGGCATGCGCCGATTTGACCCGTGCATAGAAGTCGGCGCCGGCCAGCGCAACCACCTTGCGGTCCGGCGCGCGTTTGGCGCAGATCGCCTCGATCTCATGGTGGACAGGATCGGCAAGCGAGGGATCGCCTTTGACAGAGGCGCGAAACAGCGCCTCTGGAACGGCGTCGTCTACCGGCAGCACGCTCAAGATCGCGTCGAGCACCGGGATGAGATGGTGCCCGTCGGCGCGCACCAGCCGGGTGGCCTGTTGTTCGGCCGGATAGTTTCCGTCGACAAGGGCGATTTCGTCGCCATGGCCCATGGCACGCAACGTGGCCAGAAGCTCCGGACCGAGCAGCGCCGGGATTCCGATCAGCATCAGGCGCTCCTGGAAATCGTCGTCGAGCCGATCAGGAAGCGTTCGGAAAGGGGCAGGCTGGCGCCGCCGAGCGCCCGGGCGTGAATGCCGACGGTTCCCTCGCGAACGGCGGGCAGCTTCAGGCCTTCGCCGTCGATCGTGGCGATTGCCGCGATGATGGCGTCGACCAGCCGGCGGCGCACCGCCTTCGGCATCCAGCCGTCGATCACCGCCGCTTCGAAATCGATGACCGAGGATGCGGCGACGATGGCGTAGGCAAGGGCTTGCGAGGCACTGGCGATCCAGTCGTCGAGTTCGGAGCCGATCTCGCCCCAGTCTTCCGGCGATGTCCACAGATGCGAGGCCTCGACGCCGCGCGCATTGAGCGCCTTTTCGAGCATGGCGATGGACGCCACGTCGATCAGCTGGGCCGGTTTGCCGTCCGGTCCGGGTACGGGCATCGAACCCAGCGCGCCGGCATTGCCGGTCGGGCCGCCAAACAGCCGGCCATTCAGCACGATTCCGCCGCCGGCAAAGGCGCCGATGTAAAAATAGACGAAGTCACGCGCGGCACCCGCCTGGCCGAAGACGAGCTCGGCGCCGCAGGCCGAAGT
>NZ_RZOL01000245.1:0-9225 GCF_004022985.1 Mesorhizobium sp. M7A.F.Ca.ET.027.02.1.1
GTCGTCGAGGCGGCGCGCGGCGCCGGCATGACCGGTTGGCAAAGGCTCACCAAGGTCGAGCTGCCGCTCAGCGCCCCGATCATTCTCGGCGGCATCAGGCTGTCGGTGGTGATCAGTCTTGCCACCGCGACCATCGGTTCGACCGTGGCAGCCAAAACGCTGGGCGAAGTGATCATCGCCGGGCTGTTGTCCAACAATCTCGCCTTCATCCTGCAAGGCGGCCTGATCGTGGCAGCGCTTGCCGTGCTGATCTATGACGGTCTGTCGGCGATCGAGCGCTACACGGCGCGCCGCATGGGCAGAGAGGCCGAATAGTCGACAGTATCTCAGATATCGCGCTCGTTCATTTCAGCGAGCGCTAGGAGATGTCGTAGAAGTCCGGTTTTGAGCGGTTTATTGGCATGAATAGGGATTGAAAGCCGAACAATGCTTCCCTGCTTGCCATAGATGTGGTGGCTTCCGGCGATGCGCAAAAGCTTCCAGCCTTGCCGTTCGACGGCACGCGCAAATTCCTTGCCGGAAATGGACTTCAAACAGCGATTTCCACGATCCGCCCAGGCTCCGACGTGAATGACAGCGGCTCTACTGAGAGGCAGCCTTCGATCGCTTCACGCAAATTCTGGACAAGTTCTTCCATGGTTTCGCCCTGGGTCGCGCAGCCCGGAATTGCCGGCACCTCTGCCCAGAACCCGCCTTCGTCGGCTTCGTGGATAATAGCTTTGAAATTCATAGGCTAGCTCCGGTTCCATCCTGAAGATAGGCTACCCTACAGGTCTTTGCAAAGAAGCATAGGCGCCGGCGGACGCGTTCACGCTCCACGTCGCTAGCGGATCGGGTGGGAGGAGCTGACAGCTCAGTGCCGCAGCGTCATTTCAATCGATCTAATCAGGCGACATCATTGCCAAGCACGCCGCCGTCTAAACCATTTAGGCGAAAGCCGGGCAAAAACCGAACAATATCTTGACGTTCGCAGCCCTGTTTCGCATACACCGATGCGAAGAGGCGGATTCCGTGCGCGGAATCCGGTCTTTGTCTCAACGGCCCAGGGAGGGGTTCTTTTGGGCCATCAATCGAGGAAAATCCGGCAATGACAATTATTTCCGCCGTCATCGCCTGCGGCCTGCTTTCAATCCTTTACGCCATCTGGGCGACACGTTCGGTCCTTGCGGCCGATCAAGGCAATGCACGCATGCAGGAAATCTCCGCGGCTATCCGCGAGGGCGCACAAGCCTATCTGGCGCGTCAATACACCACCATCGCCATCGTTGGCGTCGTCGTCCTCGTGCTCGCCTGGTGGCTGCTGTCCATCACCGCCGCGATCGGCTTCCTGATCGGTGCGGTGCTTTCGGGCGCCGCCGGCTTCATCGGCATGCATGTCTCCGTTCGCGCCAACGTTCGTACGGCGCAGGCCGCATCGAACAGCCTCGCTGCCGGCCTCGACATCGCGTTCAAATCGGGCGCCATCACCGGCATGCTGGTTGCTGGCCTGGCCCTGCTCGGCGTGTCGATCTACTACCTCATCCTGACCCACTTCATGGGCCTCCAGCCCAATGACCGCATCGTCATCGACTCGCTGGTCTCGCTCGGTTTCGGCGCATCGCTGATCTCGATCTTCGCTCGTCTCGGTGGCGGCATCTTCACTAAGGGCGCCGACGTCGGCGGCGATCTCGTCGGCAAGGTCGAAGCCGGCATTCCCGAAGATGATCCGCGCAACCCGGCCACCATCGCCGACAATGTCGGCGACAATGTCGGCGACTGCGCCGGCATGGCCGCTGACCTGTTCGAAACCTATGCGGTGACCGTCGTCGCCACCATGGTTCTGGCTGCCATCTTCTTTGGCGGCACCGCCGTGCTGGGTGCGGCCATGCTTTATCCGCTCGCCATCTGCGGCGCCTGCATCCTGACCTCGATCGTCGGCACCTTCTTCGTCAAGCTCGGTTCCAACGGCTCGATCATGGGCGCGCTCTACAAGGGCCTGATCGTCACCGGCCTGCTGTCCATCGTCGGCCTCGGCGTCGCCACACAGGTGACGCTCGGCTGGGGCGAGATCGGCACAGTCGCCGGCATGGTCATCACCGGCAAGAACCTGTTCATATGCGGCCTGATCGGCCTCGTGGTGACCGGTCTCATCGTCGTCATCACCGAGTACTACACCGGCACCAACAAGCGCCCGGTCAACTCCATCGCTCAGGCGTCGGTCACCGGTCACGGCACCAACGTCATCCAGGGCCTTGCGGTCTCGCTGGAATCGACGGCGCTGCCGGCGATCGTCATCGTCGGCGGCATCATCTCGACCTATCAGCTTGCCGGCCTCTTCGGTACGGCGATCGCGGTCACGACGATGCTCGGTCTTGCCGGCATGATCGTTGCGCTCGACGCCTTCGGCCCGGTCACCGACAATGCCGGCGGCATTGCCGAAATGGCCGGCCTGCCCAAGGAAGTGCGCCACTCCACCGACGCGCTCGACGCGGTCGGCAACACCACCAAGGCGGTGACCAAGGGCTACGCCATCGGCTCGGCCGGTCTCGGCGCACTGGTGCTGTTTGCCGCCTACTCGAACGACCTGAAGTTCTTTGCCGCCAATGGCGACAAATATCCCTACTTCCAGGGCATGGGCGAGATCTCCTTCGATCTCTCCAACCCCTACGTCGTCGCCGGCCTGATCTTCGGCGGCTTGATCCCATATCTGTTCGGCGGCATCGCCATGACGGCCGTCGGCCGCGCGGCGGGCGCCATCGTCGAGGAAGTGCGCAAGCAGTTCCGCGAGGATCCGGGCATCATGGCCGGCACCTCGAAGCCGAACTACGCACGCGCGGTCGATCTGCTGACCAAGGCGGCGATCCGCGAGATGATCATCCCGTCGCTGCTGCCGGTGCTGGCACCGCTCGTGGTCTATTTCGGCGTGCTGTTGATCTCGGGCTCGAAGGCGTCCGCCTTTGCAGCGCTGGGTGCCTCGTTGCTCGGCGTCATCGTCAACGGCCTGTTCGTCGCCATCTCGATGACCTCTGGTGGCGGTGCCTGGGACAACGCCAAGAAGTCCTTCGAAGACGGCTTTGTCGACAAGGACGGCGTCAAGCATCTCAAGGGTTCCGAGGCGCACAAGGCTTCGGTGACCGGCGACACGGTCGGCGATCCCTACAAGGACACCGCTGGCCCGGCCGTCAACCCGGCGATCAAGATCACCAACATCGTCGCGCTCTTGCTGCTGGCGGTGCTCGCGCACGGCTGATCAAGGCTTCAGCCCGAAAAAAACCCGCGGGAGCGATCCCGCGGGTTTTTTGTTGAGGCAAAGCCAAACTATCCTTCAGCGCTCGCTTTCGCCCGGTCTTCGCAATGCGTGCGCTGGCACCTTATGCCGGACCCAGCGTCGTGTTATCAGTGGTGGCCACTGCAGCATGCCAGTGGCCGTGCCCGACTGGTGACCCATAACAAAAACCCGCAGGATCGCTCCCGCGGGTTTTTGGTCGCCTGAGATGACGAGGCTTCCGGGAATGGAAGCCGAAGGGAATTAGACGCCGCCGCCGGGAATGCCGGGCGCCAGCTTGCTGGCACCGTTGATGACCTGGCTGAGGAAGTTCTGGTCCTTGCCGCCGGTCGGTGTGGTGCGCGAGATGAAGTCGAACATCTTGCCATCCTTCTTCCCGTAATTGGCGATCTGGGTGACACGGCCATCGGCGCCGAAATAGACAGCCAGCACATGCTGGTCAATGAGCCGTGGCTTGTCGAAGGCGACGTAGCGCTTGCGCGTCTGCGAAATGTAATAGAATGCCTCGTTGTCGAAGGTCGCGGTCGTCGACGGCGTGCCGAGCGCCAGAAGCACCTGCTCGCGGCTCGAACCGACCGGCACCAGGTCGATTGCCTGCTGGTCTATGACGTAACCTTGCGTCAGCGTCTCGCTCGGGCTGAGATCGCCCATCATCTTGGAGGTGTGGCAGGCGGACAGTGCCGAAACGATCATCAGCAGCGAGATCGCGCCGGCGGGCCTGGACGAGAAGGTCGACTTGAAATTCAGCGCGCGCAACAACAACTCCATTAGCTGGCCGCAACTTGCGCTGGGCCGCGAAACCGGTAAACCAGCTTGCTTGCCGATGCAACAAGCCCACTTCAACAAACGGTCCCCAGGAGACCATCCCCAATGTTCCAGCGCTTTTTTGGCCGCGAACGCTACGCCAACCGCGCTATCACCGAGGCGCTTTACGCACAAATCGTGGCGGCGGCGCGGCAGACTGTGTTTTATTCCCACTGGAATGTGCCAGATACGCCGCTTGGCCGTTTCGAGATGCTGTCGCTGCACATGTTCCTGTTCCAGCACAGGTTGCGCGGGGAGAGCGGTGCGGCGCAGGAGGTCGCCCAGGTGCTGATCGACGAGTTCTTCCTTGACGTCGACCATTCGTTGCGGGAATTGGGCATTGGCGACGTTGGCGTGCCCAAACGCATGAAAAAGCTGGCAAAGATGTTTTATGGCCGAACCGCTGCCTATGACGATGCCCTGGAAAGAAACGACCATGAAGGGCTGACCGCGGCTCTTGCCCGCAATGTCCGGCCCGACGCGGGCGCCTGGGCGGAAGCATCGCTGCTGGCCAACTATGTTACCGACGCGCGCAGTCATCTGGCCGCGCAGCCATCCGAATCGATTGTCTCCGGCACGCTGACCTTTCCCGCCGCCAAGGAGGTTGAACAATGAAGCATGTTGACCCGCAAAGCCCGGTCTCCTTCCGCGCCAACATTACGCGCCTGCCGCAGAAGGGCCTGCCGCTGGTTATCGAGGCCGATGCCGCACAGCGTGCGGCACTGGCCGAGGAGCACGGGCTGATTTCGGTCGAATCCTATCGCGCCGAGCTTCTGGTGGCGTCGTGGAAGCGCAATGGCGTGAAGATCAGCGGCCGCGTCGAGGCCGACATCACTCAGGCCTGCATCGTCACGCTCGAGCCTGTCGAAGCGCATATCGACGAACCGGTCGAAGCGCTGCTGCTGCCCGAGGATTCCAAGCTCGGACGGCAGGGCTTCGATGGTGGCGGCGAGATCCTGCTCGATGCGGAAGGCCCTGACAGTCCAGAGACATTTTCCGGTGACACGATCGATGTCGGGGCACTCGCCGAACAGTATTTCGGGCTCGCCATCGACCCCTATCCGCGTAAGCAGGGCGCATCGCTCAATGCCGGCAGCGAGACCGAACCGGCGGAGAATGAATTTCAGCAAAAACTGCGATCCTTGCTGGGAAAATCCTGAAAAGCTCGCCCGCGACGGAAAAGTCGGTTGTGCGGCAGCCCAAAACCGTTATTTTCGCCGAACCTTCGCGGTCGCTCAAGCGACCTGCCGCCTAACCGTGAGATAAATACCGCGTGATCAGGATTTCCATCGATGCCATGGGCGGCGATCACGGACCAGCCGTGGTCATACCAGCGCTCATGACGGTCGCGACCCGTCGTCCCGACGTCCGCTTCGTCATCTTCGGGCGTGAGGAAGTCGTGCGCCCCGAACTTGCCAAATTTCCCAAGCTCGCCGAGATCAGCGAATTCTTCCATTGCGAAGTTGCGGTCAGGATGGACGACAAGCCGAGCCAGGCGCTGCGCCACGGCCGCTGGAAGTCATCGATGTGGAAGGCCGTCGAAGCGGTCAAGGCCGGCACGGCCGACGCCTGCATTTCCGCCGGCAACACCGGCGCGCTGATGGCGATGTCGAAATTTTGCCTGCGCACCATGGCCACCATCGATCGCCCGGCGATTGCAGCCCTTTGGCCGACATTGCGCGGCGAAAGCGTGGTGCTGGACGTCGGCGCGACCATTGGGGCCGATGCGCAACAGCTCATTGATTTTGCCATTCTCGGCACCGGCATGGCGCGCTCGGTCTTCGGCATAGCCCGGCCCAGCGTCGGCCTGCTCAATGTCGGCGTCGAGGAGATCAAGGGCCAGGAAGAGGTCAAGGAGGCCGGGCGCATGCTGCGCGAAGCCAACATGGCCTCGATGAACTATCACGGTTTCGTCGAGGGTGACGATATCGGCAAGGGCGTGGTCGACGTCGTCGTCACCGAAGGCTTTGCCGGCAACATCGCGCTGAAGACGGCGGAAGGCACGGTGCGCCAGATCGGTGGCTATCTGCGCGCGGCGATGAGCCGGACTCTGATGGCCAGGATCGGCTACATCTTCGCCAAGGGCGCCTTCGATCGCCTGCGCGAAAAGATGGATGTCGGCCGCTCCAACGGCGGCGTTTTCCTGGGGTTGAGCGGCATAGTCGTCAAAAGCCATGGCGGTGCTGATTCTGACGGGTTCGCCGCCGCGATCGAACTCGGCTATGACATGGTCCGCAACAACCTCCTCGACCGCATCGAGGCCGATCTGGACCTGTTTCATGCGCGCAACCCGCGTGCCCTGTCATCTAGGAAATCCGACGTCGTCACCGACGCAAAGGAATAGGAAAGAACTTTGATCAGATCAGTCGTGCGCGGCACGGGCGCCGCGCTGCCCCGCCGAATCATGAAGAATGCCGATTTCGAAGGCATGGTCGAGACCTCCGACGAGTGGATCGCCCAGCGTACCGGTATTCGCCAGCGCCATATCGCTGGTGACGACGAGACCACGGCTTCGCTGGGGGAAGCAGCGGCACGTGCCGCACTTGCCAATGCGGGCCTCACGCCCGCCGACATCGATCTGATCGTGCTGGCGACCTCGACGCCCAACAACACGTTCCCGGCCACTGCCGTCGAGATCCAGAACCGGCTCGGCATGCATCACGGCTTTGCCTTCGACCTGCAGGCGGTCTGTTCGGGCTTCGTCTATGCCGTGACCACCGCCGATCTCTACATCCGCGGCGGCCTGGCCAAGCGTGTCCTGGTGATCGGTTCGGAAACATTCTCGCGCATCCTCGACTGGAGCGACCGCTCGACCTGTGTGCTGTTCGGCGACGGCGCCGGTGCCATGATCCTGGAAGCAGGCGAGGGGACGGGCGCGATCGCCGACCATGGCGTTCTGGCGGCCAGCCTGCGCTCCGACGGCACGCACAAGGACAAGCTTTTCGTCGACGGCGGGCCGTCGACCACGGGTACGGTCGGCCACCTCCGGATGGAGGGCCGCGAAGTCTTCAAGCACGCGGTCGGCATGATCACCGATGTCATCGAGGCGACGTTCGCGCAAGCCGGTATCTCGGCCGATGATCTCGACTGGTTCGTGCCCCACCAGGCCAATAAACGAATTATTGACGCTTCCGCCAAGAAGCTCGGGATAGCTGAGCAAAAGGTGGTGGTTACGGTCGATTTGCACGGTAACACCTCGGCTGCTTCCGTGCCGTTGGCGCTGTCGGTGGCCGTCGCCGACGGCCGCATCAAGAAGGGCGATCTCGTCCTCCTGGAAGCGATGGGTGGCGGCTTCACCTGGGGCGCTGTCCTGGTTCGCTGGTAAGTGCTGAACGGTCCAGTTTCGGTCCTTGACCTTGACGGATCAATTACTTAGGCTCTGCCGTTGTTGTGCCGAATTTTATGTTTTGAGCTGATGGGACGGTCGCATGGGGGGAAAGACACTTACGCGCGCCGACCTTGCCGAGGCAGTTTACCGGAAGGTCGGCCTGTCGCGCACTGAATCGGCCGAACTCGTCGAAGCGGTGCTGGATGAAATCTGCGAAGCCATCGTGCGCGGCGAAACGGTGAAGCTGTCGTCCTTCGCGACATTCCACGTCCGCTCCAAGAACGAACGCATCGGCCGCAATCCCAAGACCGGCGAGGAAGTGCCGATCCTGCCGCGTCGGGTGATGACCTTCAAGTCGTCGAATGTGCTGAAGAGCCGTATCTTGCGCTCCCATCAGAGCGGCAAGGCCAAAAGCGGCAAGTAGTCCTACTGCGCGGTTGAAAACCGTCGCCGCCATGACGCCGGGCTTGAATATTGCTTCATAAACCGCTGAAATAAGCCCCGATTCGGCAGGTAGGCCGGATCATCGTCCAGCGTGAGGATTCGCCCATGGACAAGAGCCCCGACGCCTTTCGTACCATCAGCGAGGTCGCCGAAGATCTCGATCTGCCGCAGCATGTGCTGCGCTTCTGGGAAACGCGTTTCAACCAGATCAAGCCGATGAAGCGCGGCGGCGGCCGTCGTTACTACCGGCCGCAGGATGTCGAGCTGATCAAGGGCATCCGCCACATGCTCTACGACCAGGGCTACACAATCAAGGGCGTGCAGAAGCTGTTGCGCGAGAACGGCAACCATTTCCTGGTTGCCATCGGCAATGGCGACATGGCCGCCGTAGAGGCGATCTCGCAGCGAAAGCAGGCTGACCAAGTGCCGCTGACGCCGGCGGCTCAGCCGCGCGGCATGGACGACGAACTGGTTGGCCAGCCGCGGGTGAAGCCCAGCCGCCGCTTTTTCGGCCTGGGCAAGAGCGACGAGGACGGTCCGGTGCAGCCGGATGCATCGAAACTCTCGCGCGACAACAGGGCCTTGCTGCAGGAGGCGCTGTTCGACCTCCTGGAATGCAAGCGCCTGCTTGACCAGGTGCGCTGACCGCGGCCCGACGCGACATCGATAGTTCGAAAGCCGGAACCCGTCTTCTGGTGAGGCGTTACGCTTCCTTCTGCAAGTGAAGGAAACATACCAATGGCATCATTTTCGACCCTCTCCGACATCGATCTCGACAGGCAGGTCGCGGCTCTTACCAAGGAACTGGCCAGCTTGAAGAGGGCCGTGGCAAGGCGAGGCGGCGCGTATTACGAGGACGGTCGCGATGCCGCGCTGGACACCTATTCCGATCTCGCCGGGCGCCTGCGCGACGCCATGCCGGCAATCCGTAAACAGGGCAGGGTGATCGAGAGGTCGGCCCGCGACCATCCGGCGGCTGCCGCGGCGGTGGGCCTTGTGGTGCTCGGTCTTGTCGCCAGTCTGCTGTTCAGCCGGCGCTGAATTCTAGAACCCAAATCCCGGGGATACGAGCAGGAGAAGTGACGGCTCGCCTCAAGGTGATCCGTCATTTTCCTTGCGGTCGGCTATGTCTGTTGTCGCTGGAGGCGCCTCGCACCTCTGTGCCGCCGGCGCAATGCGATTGGTCGAGCCGCCAGAGCCGCTCGATTTCGCTGGCGAATGCCGGATTGGTCGTGGTGCCATACCAGCGCCGGGATAGACGACGACGTCGCGGCGTGGATTTGCGTGAATTGTTGATCCAGTCCGAGATCGAGCCTCGCGGGGCGGAGTAGCCGGCCTTGGACAGGAAGCCAAGGCCGGTCTTCTCGGTGGCAGTCTGCGGTGC
>NZ_RZOL01000246.1:0-6878 GCF_004022985.1 Mesorhizobium sp. M7A.F.Ca.ET.027.02.1.1
CTCTACGATGCCGCCCGCGCCCGTGCGAAGACCGTCGACCGCTCGCTGCCGCTGGCCGGCGTTCCCTTCGCCATCAAGGATCTCGGCATCGCCATCAGGGGCGTGCCGACGCATGGCGGCAGCCGCATTCCGGCATGGCTGGCCGATGTCAATTCGGTGCTGACCGACCGCTATCTCGCCGCCGGGCTTATCCCGATCGTCACCTCGACATCGCCGGAGCACGGGCTTCGATTGATGACCGAATCCAGGGCCTTTGGCATCACCCGCAATCCGTGGAACACCGGCCATACCAGCGGCGGCTCTTCGGGCGGTTCGGCAGCCTTGGTCGCAGCTGGCGTCGTGCCGGTGGCGCATGCCTCCGATGGCGGCGGCTCGATCCGCGTGCCTGCCGCCTGCACCGGGCTTGTCGGCCTGAAGACGTCGCGCGGCCGCACCCCGCTGACGCCGCTGGTGAGCGAAAGCTGGTACGGCATGGTCGTCGACCATGCGCTCACCCGTTCGGTGCGTGATTGCGCGCTGCTGCTCGACCTCACCCATGGGTCCGATCCTCTGTCGCCCTATGCCGCGCCGCCGCCGAAGGGCACGTTCGCGGCCGCTGCCGCACGCGATCCCGGCAAGCTCAGCCTGGCCGTGTACCGCAAATCCCCGCTTGGCCTGCCGATCTCGGACGAGACGCTCAAGGCGCTCGACACGGCGATGGCGCTTGCCCGCGAGGGCGGCCACACGGTCAAGGAGATCGACCTACCCTTTATCGGCCGCGAGTTCTTCGCCGATTTCTGCAGGACGGTTGCCTCCGCAGTCGCCGGCACGATGCGGGCCGAAGCGCTGCGTGTCGGCCGTTCCGTTACCGGCGACATCGAGCGGGCGACGCGGGTGCTCGCCCGCTTCGGCGAAATGGTGTCGGCCGGCGAGACCTATGCCGACCTGCAGCGGCTGCATGCCGCCTCGCGGCAGCTGATTTCGGAGACCGTGCAGTACGACGCCGTGCTGATGCCGGTCATTGCCCACCCGCCGCTCGCCTGCGGCGCCATGGACCCGAAAGGCGCCGACGAGTTCATCGAAAACCTGCTCGACAAGCTTCACCTCACTCCCTTGCTGAAGCTGAAGCCGTTCTTCGGCCAGCTGATGGATAAGAGCCTCTGGTTCACCCATTGGCCGGCGATCCAGAATGTCAGCGGCCAGCCGTCGATCGCGCTGCCGGTCCATGTCACTGACGCCGGCCTGCCGCTCGGCGTCCAGGCGGCCGGCCGTCCGGGCGACGAGGAGACGCTTTTGTCGCTCGCCGCGCAGATGGAGAAGATCTCGGGTTGGCTGGACCGCAGGGCGCCGCTGATGGTGCCGACACGATGACGAGGTCGTGAAGCGCTTGAATATGGCAGCAAAGCCATTTGCGGGCGGCGCCAATTCCCGCTAAGACGCCGCCGTCCTTACCTGATGCATGTCGTCCAAAAGGGTCCAGGGGTTTTGGGACAACGACGTGCTTAAAATAAAAAGCCGGGAACCAAGCCGATGACGGAAATAACCGCCACCGCCGAAATGCAGGCAGCCCTGTTGTCGCGGGCGCTGCCCTACATGCAGCGCTACGAGCACAAGACGGTCGTGGTGAAATATGGCGGCCATGCCATGGGCGACATCGAGCTCGGCAAGGCCTTCGCGCGCGACATCGCGCTGCTCAAGCAGTCCGGCGTCAACCCGATCGTCGTCCATGGCGGTGGCCCGCAGATCGGCGCCATGCTGGCCAAGATGGGCATCGAATCCAAGTTCGAGGGCGGCCTGCGCGTCACCGACCAGAAGACGGTCGAGATCGTCGAAATGGTGCTGGCCGGTTCGATCAACAAGGAGATCGTCGCGCTGATCAACGCCGAGGGCGAATGGGCGATCGGCCTGTGCGGCAAGGACGGCAACATGGTGTTCGCCGAAAAGGCCCGCAAGACCATGATCGATCCGGACTCCAACATCGAGCGCGTGCTCGATCTCGGCTTCGTCGGCGAGCCGGTCGAGGTCGACCGCACCTTGCTCGATCTTCTGGCACGCTCCGAAATGATCCCGGTGCTGGCGCCGGTGGCGCCAGGCCGCGACGGCCACACCTACAACATCAATGCCGACACCTTCGCCGGCGCCATTGCCGGCGCCTGCCAGGCGACGCGCCTGCTGTTCCTCACCGACGTGCCTGGTGTGCTCGACAAGAACAAGAAGCTGATCGACGAACTGACCGTGGCCGAGGCCAAGGCGCTGATCAAGGACGGCACGGTCTCGGGCGGCATGATCCCCAAGGTCGAGACCTGCATCGAAGCGATCGAACGCGGTGTCGAAGGCGTCGTCATCCTCAACGGCAAGACGCCGCATGCGGTGCTGTTGGAACTGTTCACCGAGCACGGTGCCGGCACGCTGATCGTGCCTTGATGGGCATTGATATTCAGGTGATGCCGGCCTGCAAACGGCGACTTTCTCCGCTTCCGGTGCTCACGGACCCGAACGTCCGCTGCGCTCCGGTTCTCGAAAGCCACCGTTTTCGGCTCGGCCTGACCTGAATCTCAACACCCCTTAACCAGGGCACAGCAACAGTCAGGCACTCGGCAAAATCGTGACCTCGGGCGGTGCCAGCTTGCGTACCGGGCGTCGAACGGACATCGATTCCTCCTCGGCGTCCTGCGGCGCGCCCCAGAATTCGGCCAGCGTCGGGCCGTCTTTCACCCTGATGTCGCGGACCAGAAAGCCCCAGACCTCGCGGAACCACACGCGGCGGCCCATCTGCGTGTACCAGCGCATCGAATGGCGCTGCTCGGGATCCTTGTGGAACAGGATGCGGGCCAGCGCCTTCGGCCGCGACTGCACAGCCAGCTCGATCAGCTTGACACTGAAGAACAGCATCCAGGGTTTCAGCCGCGTCATCTGCAGCACCTGGTGCTTGTAGTCCCACAGGCGCGCATCCTGCTGGATCACCTTGCGATCCCGCGCGATGCGGAAGAACGGCGTCCAGCGATGCGGCGTCACATAGAGCGCCTGGATCTGGTCGGGGTCGTAGGCGATGAGCTGGCGAAAGCCGCGCCACAGATCGCGGAACCCTTCGTCCTCGAAGCCGGCCACCCAGGTCGCCATCGACAGGATGCCGTTGAGGCGCAGCAGCCTTATCGCCTCGCGGTCGGATGATGTGCTGCCGCCCTTGCGGATCAATTGAAGCGTCTGCTCGTCGGTGTTTTCCATGCCGAGCAGCCAGCGGATGACGCCGGCCTTGCGGTAGAGATGCAGGGTGTCGGCATCGCGCACGATGTCGTCGGCACGGGTCGAACCGACGATCAGCACCGGCACGTTCTCGGCGATAAGGGCGTCGAGGAAGGCACGCCAGGCCTTCTTCGAGACCGTCGGATTCTCGTCGGCGAGATTGATCAGCTCGACGCCGTGCTCGCGGTGCAGCCAGGCGATCTCCCTGGCGAATTTCACCGGGTCGCGATGCCGCCAGCGGGTCCAGAAGCCGCGCTGGCCGCAATAGTTGCACAGATGCGGACAGCCGCGCGAAAACTGCATGACCACGGCCCGCTTGCCGCCCCAGTAACTGTACCGCGAGTGCTCAATCAACTCCCAGCCGACGCGGTAGGCGTCGAGGTCGGCAATGGTCATGGCGGCCTGTGTGGCGACGGGACGGCCGAGATCGTCGCGACAGGCAATGCCGGCCACGCTCGCCGGCGGCTGGCGCATTTCCAGCGCCTCGACCAGCGCCACGACGGTCGCCTCGCCCTCGCCGCGCACGATGAAGTCGAAAGCATCGGTAGCGGCCAGGATGTCGCGCCAATGATAGGTCGGGAAAACGCCGCCATAGACGATGATGGTCGCCGGCTCCCGCTGCTTGATCTGCTCAGCGATCAGCAAGGCGGTCGGGTGCGCCGAGGTCGAGCCGGAATGGCCGATCAGGACGAAGTCGGGGTGGTCCTCCAGTGCGTTGCGTACGACGTCATCGAGCGGCATCGGCCCAAACTCGGCGTCGACGAGCCGCACCTGATGGCCGGCATCGATCAGCGGTCCGCCGATCGCCAGCAGACCGAGCGGCGGCAAATGATCGTCAGGCACGCGGCTGCCGATGGCGGTGTGCGGCGGATTGATCAGGACGATTTTCATGGCGGACCTCTTGGGCAGTTGGTCCGCGCAAGCTGGCCGGCGATGTGGACACGCGATTGGCCCGTTTCAGCAGTTTGCGTGCAGCTTTTCCCCAAGGAGTGCGAAGAGAGGCATTGTCATCGCCTGAGATGCCCGAGCGGCACATGGCCCGGCCCCTTGATGTTCTGCAGCACCAACTGCGTGTGGACGTCGCGCACGCCGTCGAGCCGCATCAGCCGGTGCATAACGAAGGCGTTGAGTTCGTCGACCGACGGCACCATGACATGCAGTAGAAAGTCATGGTCGCCAGTCATCGTCCAGCACGAGGACACCTCGTTCATGCGCTGCACGGCGGCGATGAAGCTTTCGGGCGAGCCGTCGCTGTGGCTGACCAGGCGCACCTGGATGAACACCTCGACCATCAGGCCGACCGCGCGGCGGCTGATCACCGCGGCAAATCCCTTGATGATGCCGGCCTCCTGCAGCGCCTCGAAGCGCCGCGCGCACGGCGTCGTCGACAGGCCGATCTCTTGCGCCAGTTCGGAAACCGGCTTGCGCCCGTCGCGCTGCAGGACATCGAGCATCTTGATCTCGAAATCGTCGAATTGAGGCATTTTCACTCCGATAGAGGGTTTTGTGAGTGGATGTTATCCCAAATATTCCGTTCGAGCCATCATCAAAACCGATTTGCCTCGGCAAATCCGGTTAGCCTGTCGGCACGTCAGCCATTCATGATTTGCGAGGAGGAAAACCATGACGACGATGAGCGTTGCCGAATATGCCCGCGACTGCGCGGCGCAAGGATTGCGCGGTGACTATTCGGTCTGCCGCGCCGATTTCACCGTGTCCCAGGGTTACGATTACAGCGAAGAAGAGCAGGCGGTGTGGCGCACGCTGTGCGACCGCCAGACCAAATTGACGCGCAGGCTCGCCCACCATTCCTATCTCGACGGCGTCAAAAAACTTGGCCTGCTCGACCGTATTCCCGATTTCGACGAGGTCAGCGCCAAGCTGCGCAAATTGACCGGCTGGGAGATCGTCGCGGTGCCCGGTCTCATTCCCGCGGCCCCGTTTTTCGATCATCTCGCCGATCGCCGCTTCCCGGTCACCAACTGGCTGCGGACCAGGCAGGAGCTCGACTACATTGTCGAGCCCGACATGTTCCATGATTTCTTCGGCCACGTGCCGGCGCTGTCGCAACCGGTGTTCGCCGACTTCATGCAGATGTATGGCGAGAAGGCCGGCGACATCATCGCGCTGGGCGGCGACGAGATGATTTCCAGGCTCTACTGGTACACGGCCGAATACGGCTTGATGCAGGAGGCCGGCCAGCCGCTAAAGGCCTTTGGCGCCGGCCTGATGTCGTCGTTTACCGAGCTGCAGTTCGCGGTCGAAGGCAAGGACGCCCACCACGTGCCCTTCGACCTGGAAACGGTGATGCGCACCGGCTACGAGATCGACAAGTTCCAGCGCGCCTATTTCGTGCTGCCGTCCTTCGACGCCTTGCGCGATGCCTTCCAGACCGCCGATTTCGCGGCGATCGTCGCCCGACGCAAGGACCAGCCGGCGCTCGACCCGGCGACGTTATAGCGCAGAACCGTCAGGCGGTGACCACCTTGCTCAGATGGTCGCCCAGCCGGCAGGCCAGCGCGGTGATCGTCGTCGTCGGGTTGCATTGGCCCGACGTGCAGAACACCGAGGAGCCGCCGACATAGAGATTGTCCATGCCGTGCACCTTGCAGTTGGCGTCGACCACGCTCTTGCTGACGTCGGTGCCCATGCGCGTGCCGCCCATGTGATGATGGCCCGCCGTCTCGTCGTTGGTCGGATAATCCTGACCATTGCTGATCCAGTCGGCAATACGCACGCGGCCGAGATTCTTCTCGATCAGCGTCTTGCCGAACAGTCTGAGCCCTTCGAGCAGGGTGCGGCGCTCCATTTCCGATTTCTTCCAGTGCAATTCGATGCGTGGCACGCCGGCATGGTCGACATCGGTCTTCGACAACTCGATCTGGTTGGAGGCCAGCGGCGCCTGTTCCCAGGCGACGTAGAGCTGGGCGGCGCAGCGCAGTCTCTGACTGAGCTTGGAGGACATCCACTCGGCCATGTCGGGTGCCGTGCAGGCGAGGTCGGCGATAAGGCTCTTGACGCCGGGATACGGCGTCTCGATCAGCCGGATGCCGAAATTCATGATCTGCAGCCGCTCCATGGCGGCAAGGGTCGGCGAGAAGAAGGCCTCATTGACGGCGTCGACCTCGAACGCGTTGTAGTCGGCCAGGATCGCGTTGCCGCCCTCGAAGGTCGGATGCTCCATCCAGTAGCGGCCAAGCGCCGTCGCATTCGGCACGACGCCGCCGTTCGAACGCTGGTTCGACCACAGAAGCAGCCGCGAATTCTCCAGCCCGCCGGTGCAGACGATGAAATAGTCGGCACTGAAGGAGCCGGCATCCTGCCCGTTCGACCACAGTCTGGCGCCCGTCACACGTTTGCCGTCGCCGGAAAGTTCGGTGGCACAAGTGTTGAGCACCACCGCGATGTTCTTGGCCTTGTCGAGTTCATCGCCGAACTTCTCGGCGAAGCGCACGGCCGGGCTCTTGATCAGCTGCACCCAGCGAATGTCGTCCGAGATCGGCATATCGGGCCGGAGGGCCGGAAGGTCGAGAATGTCGCGCACTTCCGGCAGATAGGGTTCGATGTCGGTGCGGCGGATCGGCCAGCCCGTATCGGGTACCCAGGCCTTCGGCTCGAAATCTTGTTTGTCGAGCACGCGGCACCAGCCCTGTCTC
>NZ_RZOL01000246.1:6888-9172 GCF_004022985.1 Mesorhizobium sp. M7A.F.Ca.ET.027.02.1.1
ATCAACCGCAGCCGGGTTATGTCGAGATCGAAATAAAAATCCCCGACCGTGCTGCCACGGTAAAAGTCCTGCGACTCGTCGCTGAATTCGCGCGGACCGGCCTCCATCACCACCACCGGAATGCCGGCCGCACCAAGCTTGCGCGCAATGGTCATACCGGCCGGGCCGGAGCCGAGAATGCAGACTTTTGGAGTGAAGTTCGCGGCGCGATACGCCTCGTAGCTGTCGAAGATCATGCCAGGTCGCTCCGTTTGAGGATCCAGCCATTGACCTCGACGATCTCGTTCGGGTCGGGCTTTGGACCGGCGGCATCGGCATCAGGCAGCTTGCGGAACAAAGACAGGGCAGGCAATGCGATCAACGCCTGCACGAGCGCGCGGCGTGACATTCTCTTGATGATGAAACTCATGGCTGGTCTCTCGGCTGGGCTTCGGCACTGCATGGCGTTCCCAGAACGGCAATTCCCGGAACGACACATGCATCACCGTGGAAGCCAGTATCGTGCCAAGTCTGGCCGCAAAGCAGTGAAAACCCGGCTAAGCGGTACAACCGAGTGCAAACAGGGTTAGAATTTTCTTAACAGGCCGGTTGCGGCAGATCGGATCACGCCGCCTCGGAAATGCCGGTGTCGATGATCGTCAGGTTACGGCCCTGGTGCTTTGCCTGGTAGAGGCGCCGGTCGGCGGCGCGCATCAGCTCCGACACACTGGCTTCCTCGCCGCAGACAGTACCGCCGATGCTGACCGTGAGCGGAATGGTCCGCTCGTCGACGGGCCGGAAGCGGATCAGCTCCACTTCGCGGCGAATGCGCTCGGCGACGCGCTTGGCCTCCTGCTCGGTGGCGCCGGTCAGGAAGGCGCCGAACTCCTCGCCGCCGATGCGGCCGAGCACATCGCCGCTGCGCACGCCGCGCTGGATCGCGCTGGCGATCAAAAGCAGCGCGTCATCACCTGTCAGGTGGCCAAAATTGTCGTTGATGGTCTTGAAGTGGTCGGCATCGATGATCAGCAGCGCGCCGCGATCGGACTTGCGGCGCGAACCGTCGAGCGCGGCAAAGAAACTTTCCCGGTTGAGCATGCCGGTCATGTCGTCGCGGCTCGCCTTTTCCGCCAGGCGGCGATGCGCGGCGGCGAGCTGGGCATGGGCTCGGGCGAGATCGCGATGCGCGTTTTTCAGCCTGTCGCTTTGCCAGAAAGTGCTTGCGCTGGCAGCCCACGCCAGCACCAGCGGACAGAGGGTGGAGGTCAGCCAGATCGTGCGGTTGACCGGAAATCCCATGGCCGGAACGATGATCAGGGTCAGCAGGAGAGAGGCCGCGACTGAGGCGAAAGCAACGGCGGCGGATCTCAGAATTATGCTGTTCATCGCTTGCTCCCACAAGACTGCCTCTCTGCCAGCAAGCCCTAAAGGCCACCTTTCCCAGATGCCTAAAATTTGAATCGTGAGGCGATTTACGCAACCTCAACGAGCAGAAGTTGTGGATAAAGTCCCTTCCGGAATGCGCGTTTCATGCCATAAGGAGCCCATGACCACGCTCCCTGACCCCGCCCGCTTCGCCCATGTCACCGACTGGGTTTTCGATCTCGACAACACGCTCTATCCGCATCATTCGAATCTGTTCTCGCAGATCGACGTCAAGATGACCGCCTATGTCGGCGAGCTGCTGGCATTGCCGCGCGACGATGCGCGCAAGTTGCAGAAGGAACTCTACCGCGAATATGGCACGACGCTGAACGGCCTGATGACACGTCATGGCATCGACCCCGATGATTTCCTCGAGAAGGTCCACGACATCGACTATTCATGGCTGGTGCCAGACCCCGTTCTCGGCACCGCCATCCGCCAGCTTCCGGGCCGCAAGTTCATCTTCACCAATGGCGACCGCAGGCACGCCGAGCGCACCGCGCGCCAACTCGGCATCCTCGACCATTTCGACGACATCTTCGACATCGTCGCCGCCGGGCTCAATCCCAAGCCGGCGCGCCAGACCTACGAGAAGTTCGCCGAACTCCACGCCGTCACCGGCCACAATGCGGTGATGTTCGAAGACCTTGCCCGTAACCTGTCGGTGCCGAAGTCGCTCGGCATGACCACGGTGCTTATCGTGCCGCGCAATTTCGAGCCGACCTTTTCCGAGATCTGGGAGCGCGACCCGGCCAATGAGGATGATGTCGATTTCGTCACCGACGATCTGGCGGGGTTTCTGACGGCGATTGTGGAGGGGGAGGAAGAGGGGAATTGAAGAATTGAAGAATTGAAGAATGAAGGACGGTCTCTACGGATC
>NZ_RZOL01000247.1:0-9138 GCF_004022985.1 Mesorhizobium sp. M7A.F.Ca.ET.027.02.1.1
CCGCCGGAGCCGAACCAGGGGCCAAAAATTTCGAACCGTCTGGCGGCATCGCAACTGGCTGACGATCTCGCCGGCTGCAGTGCCGCGACAACCCCCCGTCTCGGCCGGAGGCACACGGCGGTCTACAGACTTGATTGTGGCAAAGGTCGAAGTGCTTGCGGTTCAGCGCAAGACCGCACGTCTCAATCGTGCAATTCCCGCGATATCGGCGGACCGAGGGAGAAATCCGAGAACGTTACCTCAAAGCCTTCGCGTTGCGGCGAACAGCACATCATGCCGATATCGACCGTCTTCGAGGTCGGGAAATAGGCAAGCCGCACAGGCTTCCAGTGGCCGTTGGAAGCATCGAGGTACTGGACGCGGATCGCTTCTGCGTGACGGGTCAACCGGATCCTGACGCCGTTCGGATCGGCATGAATGGCGACCAGCGACCAGTCTGACGTGTCGTTGGTGACGACGACGGAGAAATAGGCAAGGCCGTCGGTGTACTCGATACCGGCCTTGATCCAGTGCGTTTCGCTGAGCCGGACCATCAGCCCGGCCTGATCATAGAGGACCTCGTAGTCGCCCTTGACCGTGACTTCGGCGCTGAAATCGCCTTCGACCGGCCGGTGCAGGAAGTGGCCGTTGTCGCGACAGAAACCGTAGAAGGTCTCACGCCAGAAATCGGTCTCCTTGCCGGTGCGCACACGAACGCTATCGCCCTCGATTGCGTGGTGCGGCGGCGGGTTAAGCCAGGTCAGGTTCTGCACTGTCATCCCTTCGCGCCGCTCCAATCCAGATGTGCATGGCGGTGTGCCGGTCCGATCAGCCCGGCATGATCGGTCGACGGCCGATCAGCCTGCGAACGTATAGGCCGTCTTTACCGTGGTGTAGAACTCCGCCGCATAGTGGCCCTGCTCGCGCGGCCCATAGCTCGAGCCCTTGCGGCCGCCGAAGGGAACATGGAAATCGACACCCGCCGTCGGCAGGTTGACCATCACCATTCCGGCCTCCGAATTGCGCTTGAAGTGCGTGGCATGCTTGAGGCTCGAGGTGCAGATGCCGGAGGTCAAGCCGAAGGGCGTGTCGTTGGCGACGGAAAGCGCCTCGTCATAGTCCTTGACGCGAATGACGCTGGCGACAGGTCCGAAAATCTCCTCGCGCGAACTGCGCATGGCATTGGTGGCCTCGGTGAGCAATGCCGGCTGCAGGTAGAAGCCTGGCGTCTTGCGGTCGAGCCGCTCGCCGCCGAAGGCGAGCGTGGCACCTTCCCTGACGCCGATGGCGATATAGTCCTCGTCCTGCTTCAGCTGCGTCGCGTCGACGACAGGACCGATCTGGGTCTGCGCGTCGAGCGCATCGCCGATGACCAGTTTGCTCATGCGGTCCTTGAGGGCATCGACGAAACGGTCGTGAATGCCGTCAGCCACAATCAGCCTGGATGACGCGGTGCAGCGCTGGCCGGTCGAGAAGAAGGCGCCATTGAGCGCGCAATCGACGGCGATCGCAAGATCGGCATCGTCGAGCACGACCAGAGGGTTCTTGCCGCCCATTTCAAGCTGGAACTTGCGCATGTGTTCGATGCTTGCCGCGGCAACGCGCTTGCCGGTACCGACCGAGCCGGTGAAGCTGATGGCGTTGACGTCGGGACTGTCGAGCATCGCCTGACCGACGACCGAACCCTTGCCCATGACGAGATTGAGCACGCCCTTTGGCAGGCCGGCGCGATGCAGGATGTCGACAATGGTCCAGGCGCTCTCGGGAACCAGCTCCGCCGGCTTGAAGACGACGGTGTTGCCGTGGGTTAATGCCGGAGCGATCTTCCAGGCCGGAATGGCGATCGGAAAATTCCACGGCGTGATGATGCCGACCACGCCGACCGCCTCGCGCGTCATCTCGACGCCGACGCCCGGTCGCACGCTCGGCACGACCTCTCCGGTTAAACGCAACGTTTCGCCGGCAAAGAAATCGAAAATCTGGGCGGCGCGAATGGTCTCGCCTATGCCTTCGGCCAGCGTCTTGCCTTCCTCACGCGCGAGATTGCGGCCAATCTCGTCCTTGCGCGCCAGAATCTCGTCGGAGGCCTTTTTCATCACCGCGTGACGCGCCAGCGGACCGGAACGGGACCAAGCCGGGAACGCTGCCTTGGCCGCGGCGATCGCCTGCTTGGCCTGTTCGACACCCGCCGAGGCATAATCGCCGACGATGTCACCGGTATCCGAGGGGTTGATGTTGCGCGAACCGGCGTCGCCGACCCATTCGCCATCGATGAGGTTCTTTCGAAACAGCGTCATATCGTGTGTTCCTGCTTGTTGGCCGCGCGGGCATCTGTCTGAACTGGTATTTGCCAGACAATTGCCTCGCGGGAAAGCAAACAGTGAACCAGCAGCCGCGACAAAAATCCCCCCGCTTGCGCCGCGCGGATGGCGGGTGACGACATTGCCTCATCGAGCTTCGATGCGGCCAACATCCATGGTGCGTCGTCCGGCTTGGGCCGATTTCCTCTATACACTTCTGTCCATAGCCTTGATTTGCCTGAGGCAGCATGTCATGCGTCGTGCCGATGGCAGCTCTCGAAACGACGATTCAGCGCGCCGGCGCCACCGGCAACATCAAGGCCACTCGCGAAGACTGGCTGAAACTTGCTCTTGAAACGTTGATCTCCGACGGTGTCGAACGCGTCCGCGTGCTGACGCTTGGACAGAAGCTCGATGTGTCGCGTTCCAGCTTCTACTGGTATTTCAAGAGCCGGCAGGATCTGCTCGACCAGCTGCTGGATTACTGGCGGCAGACCAACACCAAATTCATCGTCGAACGGGCCAGGCGGCCTTCCGCGACCGTCATCCGCGGGGTGATGAGCATTTTCGAATGCTGGGTAGACGAAAGGCTGTTCGATCCGCAGCTGGATTTCGCGATCAGGGCCTGGGCCCGCCGCTCGCCCGCCATCAGGCGCGCGCTCGACGAGGCCGACGAGGAGCGTGTCAACGCCATCCGCGACATGTTCATGCGTCATGGCTACGACGAGGAGGATGCCTTCGTGCGGGCTCGCGTGCTGTACTTCATGCAGATCGGCTATTACTCGCTTGAGCTCAACGAGCCGATGAGCAGCCGCCTGCCTCACGTCGCCGGTTATCTGCGCAGCTTCACCGGCCAGGAGCCCCCGGCGGAGGATGTCGAGGACTTTTCGCGCTATGTCGAGAAGACGCTTTCGCGCAACCGATAGTACGGCCCGCCCGGCCGCCGCGGCTGACGATTTCGCTTAGCGCATCGCCCCAATAGCAAGCACGTTTGCTGCCGACAGCAGCAGAGGAGCCCCCTCTGCTGCATCGGCGCAGAGCGGAGTCATGGGCCGCTCATTCTATCGCCTTTCCAAGCTCTAGACACATATGTACAATACCAGTAGGGTACGCCACTGACTGGGTGGAGTGCGACAGGATGAAATCCCAATACAGGGCGATCGTCATCGGCGGCGGCGTGGTTGGAGCCTCGGTGCTCTATCACCTGGCGAAGTTCGGCTGGAGCGACGTCGCGCTGATCGAACGCGAGGTACTGACAGCGGGATCGAGCTGGCATGCGGCCGGCGGGTTCCATGCACTGAACGCCGATCCCAACATCGCCGCCCTGCAGGCCTACACGATCGACCTGCTCTCCGAAGTCGAGAAGGAATCGGGCCAGAGCATCGGCATGCACATGACCGGCGGCATCTCGGTCGCCTCGGCGCCCGAGCGCTGGGAATGGCTCAAGGCCTCCTACCGCATCTTCCAGACCATGGGCATCGACGATGTCCATCTGGTTGGCGTCGACGAAATCCGACAGCGCTGCCCGATCCTCAACACCGACGGCATGCTGGGTGGGCTTTATGCCGCGCGCGAAGGTCATATCGATCCCTCGGGCGTCGTGCACGCCTATGCCAAGGCAGCCAGGCTGCGCGGCGCCGACATTATCGAGCACAACCGCGTGCTGGAACTCAACCGCCGCGCCGACGGCGGCTGGGACGTGGTGACAGAGAAGGGCACGGTGATTGCCGAGCACGTCGTCAATGCCGGCGGACTGTGGGCCAAGCAGGTTGGCAGGATGGCCGGCATCGACCTGCCGGTATCGCCGATGGAGCACCATTATCTCGTCACCGAGGCGCTGCCCGAAATCCAGGCGCTGGACAAGGAATTGCCGCTGATCGTCGATCTCGAAGGCTTCACCTACATGCGCCAGGAGCAGAAAGGCCTGCTACTGGGTATCTATGAGGTCAACCACAAGCACTGGAACATGGACGGGGCGCCCTGGGACTACGGTATCGAACTGATCCAGGAAGACACCGACCGCATCGCCGACGAACTGGCGCTCGGCTTCAGCCGTTACCCCTGCCTGGAGAATGCCGGCATCAAGCGCTGGGTGAACGGTGCCTTCACCTTCTCGCCGGACGGCAATCCGCTGGTCGGCCCGGTGCGCGGCGTTCCCAACTACTGGGTGGCGTGCGGTGTCATGGCCGGCTTCCTGCAAGGCGGCGGCGTCGGCAAGTCGCTGGCCGAATGGATGATCCATGGCGAGCCGGAAGCCGATGTCTACGGCATGGACATCGCCCGCTATGGCGACTTCGCCTCCAACCGCGAATACATCAGGCAGACCACCGGGCAGTTCTATTCGCGCCGCTTCGTCATGAGCTATCCCAACGAGCAGCTGCCGGCGGGACGGCCCTTGAAAACGGCCGGCGCGCATGACGCGATGGATGCCGCCGGCGCGCGCTGGGGCAATTCATGGGGCATGGAAGTGCCGCTCTATTTCGCGCAGCAAGGCTTCGTCGAGATACCGACGCTGAAGCGCTCCAACGCCTTCGACATTGTCGCACAGGAATGCCGCAAGGTGCGCGAAGGTGTCGGGCTGCTCGATATATCAGCCTTCTCGCGTTACGAAATCGCCGGGCCGCAGGCCGAAGCCTGGCTCGACCGGCTGCTCGCCTGTGCGCTGCCCAGGCCGGGTCGCGCAAAACTCGCGCCGATGCTGGGTGAAAACGGCAAGCTCAAGGGCGACCTCACCGTCTTCAATTGGGGTGATGGCTCCTGGTGGATCATGGGATCCTACTATCTGCGCCAGTGGCATATGCGCTGGTTCGAGCAACATATGAGCGATGGCGTCACCGTTCGCGACATTTCGAACGCCGTCGTTGGTTTCTCGCTCGCCGGTCCCAATGCGCGAATGCTACTTGAGCGCCTCACACATCAGGACGTTTCGCACCAGGCGTTCGGCTTTCTCGCCTGCAGGACGTTCGATGTCGGACTGGTGCGGGCGAAGGTCGGACGACTGTCGGTCATCGGCGAACTCGGCTACGAGATTCATTGCCGGGCCAATGAGCACATGGGCCTGCGCCGCGCGCTACTTGCCGCAGGCAGCGATCTGGGAGTCACCGAATACGGCTTCAGCGCGGTCAATTCGCTGCGGCTCGAAAAGAGCTTTGGCATCTGGTCGCGCGAATTCACGCAGGACTATACGCCTGATGAGACCGGCATGGACCGCTGGGTCGCCTTCGACAAGGGCGATTTCATCGGCCGCGAGGCGGCCCTGAAAGAGCAGAAGGCTCCATCGAGGCGCACGCTGGTGACGCTCGAAATCGACGCGGCGGATGCCGATGCCAGCGGCTACGAGCCGGTCTGGAACAGAGGCAGGCTGGCCGGCTTCGTCACCTCCGGCGGCTATGGCCATACGGTCGGCAAGAGCCTCGCCATGGCGCTGGTCGAGCGCGAAGCGGCCGATATCGATACGCCGTTGACAACCCACATCGTCGGCGTCGAAAGAGATGCGCGCGTCATCGCTTCGTCGCCATATGATCCACTGGGCAAGGCGATGCGGGCATGACCGATCGAACCGATTACGTCGGTGCGAAAGACCATTCGATGATCCACATTTCTTTCCGAACATCAGGCCTGTCCGGCACGTCATGACCACACGCTATTCCGCCCTGTCGCTGTTCAAGGAGGGCCTGGCTGGCCAGACCGGCTGGCAACCGGCCTGGCGATCGCCCGAGCCGAAGCCGTCCTACGACGCCATCGTCATCGGCGGCGGCGGCCATGGGCTGGCGACGGCCTATTACCTGGCAAAGAATCACAACATCACCAGGGTGGCCGTGCTGGAAAAAGGCTGGATCGGCGGCGGCAACACAGGGCGCAACACCACTGTGGTACGCTCCAACTACTATTATCCCGAAAGTGTCGAACTCTACGGGCTGGCGCACCAGCTCTATGAGGGATTGTCGAAAGACCTGAACTACAACGTCATGCTGTCGCAGCGCGGCATGGTCAATCTGTGCCACTCGACTGCCGAGATGGAGATCGGGGCGCGCACCGTCAACGCCATGCAGATCAACGGCATCGATGCCGAGCTGTTTTCACCTGACGATGTGCGCCGGGTGGCGCCGATCTATAATTTCTCAGCCGATGCGCGCTTCCCGGTGTTCGGCGGCATCTGGCAAGGCAGGGCCGGTACGGCGCGCCATGACGCCGTCGCCTGGGGCTACGCGCGGGCGGCGAGCCGGCTCGGCGTCGATATCATCCAGAACTGCGAGATCACCGATTTCATCGTCGAGGGCGGCCGCTGCCGCGGCGTCCAGACTTCGCGGGGCGCGATCCGTGCCGAGCGTATCGGCATGGCGGTGGCCGGGCATTCCTCGGTGCTGGCGGCCAAGGCCGGCTTCCGGCTTCCGATCAATTCCTATGCGCTGCAAGCCTGCGTGTCCGAACCGGTCAAGCCGATCCTCGACACGGTGGTGCTGTCGCCCGGCTGCGGCGTCTATGTCAGCCAGTCGGACAAGGGCGAGATCGTCATCGGCGGCGGCCTCGACCGCATTCCTTCCTATGCGCAGCGCGGCAATTTGCCGACGCTGGAGGCGGTGATTGCCGGCGTGCTGGAGATGTTCCCGATCTTTGGCCAGCTCAAGCTGATGCGGCAATGGGCAGGTATCGTCGACGTGGTGCCGGATTCCTCGCCGATCATCGGCGAATCGCCGCTGCCCGGCCTGTTCCTCAATTGCGGCTGGGGCACGGGCGGCTTCAAGGCCATTCCCGCCGGTGGCACGCTGCTGGCGCAATTGCTAGCGTCAGGCAAACACAACGACATCAGCCGCCCCTTCGATCTCGATCGCTTCGCCACCGGCCGGCTGATCGACGAAGCGGCCGGCTCCGGCATCGCGCATTAGAGGTTTGCCATGCAGCTCTTTCCTTGCCAATTCTGCGGCCCGCGCGACGAAACCGAATTCCACTATGGCGGCGATGCCGGCAATGTCAGGCCGGATGGCATCGACGTGCCGACCGATCGCTGGGCTGGCTACCTCTATCTGCGCGGCAACCCGAAAGGCACGGCGCGCGAGATCTGGGTCCACATGATTTGCGGCGAGTTCTTCGTCATGGAGCGGGACACCGTCACCCACAAGGTGCTGTCTTCGGCCGCTCTCGACGGGGAGCATGCCGCGTGACCGCCTCACGTCTTGCCACCGGCGGCAGCGCCATCGACCGCTCGCGCCCGATCCGCTTCAGCTTCGACGGAACCATCGTGCAGGGCTTTGCCGGCGACACTATCGCCTCGGCGCTGCTGGCGGGTGACGTCGCGGTCGTCGGCCGCAGCTTCAAATACCACCGGCCGCGCGGCACATGGGGCGCCGGCGTCGAGGAGCCCAACGCGCTGGTCGATATCGGCGGCTCGCGGGCGACGCCCAACACGCGCGCCACGACCGAGCCGGCGCGCGACGGACTGGTGGCGAAAAGCGTCAACGCCACGCCCAGCGCACTGGCCGACCGCAACGCCTTCCTGGACCGTTTTGCGCGCTTCATCCCGGCCGCGTTCTACTACAAGACCTTCATGTGGCCGGACTGGCACAGGTTCGAGCCGCGCATCCGCGCCATGGCGGGGCTGGGCACGGTCGATGCTGACTGGACCTCGCCCGGCATGGCCGACCAGATCAACCATCATTGCGACGTGCTGGTGGTGGGCGCGGGGCCGGCAGGGCTGGCGGCGGCAAGACTGGCGTCCGGTGCTGGCCTGACCGTCACACTGGTCGACGACCAGCAGAGCCCTGGCGGATCGCTCGGCCATCGTGCCGCGGAGATCGACGGCAAGCCGGCGGCCGTATGGGTCAAGGAGACGATTGCCGAGCTTGCCGCTGGCGGTCACCTCATCCTGCCTTCGACCACCGCCTTCGGCATTTACGACCACAATCTGGTCGGGCTGAATCAACGCCATTTCGACGGCCGGCCGGATACGCTGTGGCGGGTCAGGCCGCGCCAGATCGTGCTGGCGGCCGGCGCCATCGAGCGGCCGCTGCCTTTCGCCAACAACGATCTGCCGGGCATCATGTCGGCGGATGCGGCGTTCGCCTATCTCCGGCGCCACGCTGTGCTGGTCGGCCGCCGCATCATCGTCGCCACCAACAATGACAGCGCCTATGAGGTGGCGGGGGCGCTTGCCGAGGCCGGCGCCGAAGTCAGGCTTGTCGACATCCGGCGCAACGGCACGCCTGCCGCGCCGGCCAATGTCCGGTTGATCAAAGGGCGTTCTCTCGCATCCGCCAGCGGCAGACTGCGCGTCGACGGCGTGACGCTCGACGACGGCACGAGGTTCGATGCCGATTGCGTCCTGGTCTCCGGCGGGTGGACGCCGACCATCCATCTCTTCGGCCAGGCCAAGGGCAAGCTCGCCTGGAGCGATGCGCGCGCGGCCTTCCTGCCGGGCGATCCGGTCGACGGCATTGCTGTTGCCGGTGCCGCTGCCGGCGCGGTCTCCTTGTCGGATGTGTTTGCCGGCGTGGGAAAGGCATTCGCTGGCCAGGCGAACGCGGCAACACCACGCAGCACCGGGCCGGAGGCGACGGGCGGCATAGTCGCGGCATGGCCAATACCGGGCTCTAAGGGGCGCATCTGGATCGATTACCAGAACGACGTGACGGTGAAGGACGTCGAACTGGCGGCGCGCGAAAACTTCGTCTCGGTCGAACATCTGAAGCGCTACACCACGCTCGGCATGGCGACCGACCAGGGCAAGACCTCCAACCTGCCCGGCCTGGCGCTGATGGCCGGTATCACCGGGCGTACGGTGCCGGAGGTCGGCACCACCACCTATCGTCCGCCGTTCACGCCGGTGCCGCTGGCAAGCTTTGCCGGCGGCACCGGCGTGAAC
>NZ_RZOL01000248.1:0-9107 GCF_004022985.1 Mesorhizobium sp. M7A.F.Ca.ET.027.02.1.1
TTCGCGGCCAGCCCGATGAACGACACGCGCTCCCGGCAAGTCGTCATCGCCGGGGCGGGAGTCGCCGGGCTAACCGCAGCGCTGGCTTTCGCCGAACGCGGCTACCCTGTGAAAGTGTTCGAACAGGTGCAGCGCCTGGAAGCGGCAGGCGCCGGCATCCAGCTTTCTCCCAACGCGACACGCATCCTTCGCCAGCTTGGTGTGCTCGACAAGCTGCTGCCGGCAACGGTGCGGCCGGAAGCGGTGGTCCTGAAGGACGCCGCGACGTTGCGCGAACTGGCGCGGGTGCCGTTGGGGCAAGCCGCCGAAACGCGCTGGCAGGCGCCCTATCTCGTCGCTCACAGGGCTGATCTGCAGAGCGCGCTGATGGCACGGGTTTCCGAGATACCGGATATCCATCTTACCACCGGCGCCCGCGTCAGCAGCGCTGCCACCGGCCCCCATGGCATCACCGCGACGGCCGAGATCGACGGCAAAACCATCAAGGCTGAGGGCTTCCTGCTGATCGGAGCCGATGGTGTCTGGTCGTCGGTGCGCGCACTTGTCGATTCGGCCAAAAAGGCGGCCTTGCCGACAAGCCATTTTTCCGGCGAGCTGGCCTGGCGCGCGACCATTGCCGCCGAAAGCGCTGCCGGACAAGCCTTTGCCGCGATCGGTGTAACCAATTGCGTCACCACCTTCCTGCATCCCGGCTTCCATATGGTGGCCTATCCCGTCAGCAAGGGTGCGGCCTTCAATCTCGCGGCCTTCACCAGGGGCGACCGCATTGCCGAGGGCTGGTCCGGCAACGCCGACGCCGGGATCCTGACCCGAGCCCTGCGCGGCACCGCGGCAGAACTTGCCCGCCTGGTCGAGCAGGCCGGCCCATGGACCGCATGGCCGATCCATACGGTCGACAGCAAACAACCTTGGACGACCGGCAACATGGCGCTGATCGGCGATGCCGCGCATGCGATGACGCCGTTCGCGGCGCAAGGCGCGGCGATGGCGATCGAGGATGCTGCGACGCTTGCCGACATCATCGCCGACTTCCCTGCCGACCCCCTGGCCGCACCTGCGACCTGGGAACAGTCACGGCGACCGCGTGTAGCGCAGGTCGCCCGACGCGGCGCTGTCAACCGGCTGGCCTGGCATGCCTCGGGTCCGGTGGCGATTGCGCGCAATGTGTTCCTGAAGGTGCGCTCGGAAAAGCTCGCGGCGGATCTGGATTGGCTCTATGGGTGGCGGGCAGTTGAGGCTGCTGTCAGGCGTTGAAAGCCTGACAGGCTGGCGGGACAGCGCCCCCCTCTGTCCTGCCGGACATCTCCCCCACTTGGGGGGAGATGTCCGGCACCGCCGATTTCACCAATCTCGAACGTTGCAGGGCCGCAGGAAAGAGCGGGGCGCCGAACCGCCAATCTCCCCCCTCGTGGGGGAGATGTCCGGCAGGACAGAGGGGGGCGCGAAGGAATGAGGCGTCTCGCATTGGCGAAACGCGACAAGACGAGACAGCTAATTATACAGCCGCATCGACAGGCCAAGCGATACAGGCAGCGGGTTCCACCAGCCGGTGCGCAGGCCGGCGATGCGCAAGGCCGCCGCCGTCCAGGTGTTGCAGCCGACCAGTGCGTTGAAATGGCCATTGGCTTCGTAGAAGCCGTCGAACCTGGAATAGGCTGCGTCCGGAACGAGGGTCGGGCCTTTCGGTCCCCGCTGGAAACTTGCATCGATGAAATCGAGCAACGCCGTGAACCGATCCTCGGTGATGTCGAATCCCGCGATATCGGGGCGCGGTTCGAGGATGTCACCGGCGACATCGACATGCATGACCGACGCGTCGAGTGTCAGTGCCTTCATCACCGGCACCGCCTTCAGCTCGGACCATGTCGGCGTCTCCAGGTAGAAGGCGCGGCCGCCCCAGCCGAAGACGATGTAGCGGACCTCCGGCCTGTCGGCCGGTATGCCCGCGTCGACCAGGAAATGGAAACGCCGGCGCACGGCGTCATCGACCGGGATGGCGATATCGGTGTGGATCGGATTGTTCAGCACCAGGATGTGACGCGTCGCGGCTGGCACGGCGGCGGCGGCCGGCCACAGCGGCCGTGGCACGAAGGTGCCCGTCGTCAGGGCGAGTGCGACGAGAACCAACAGAAGACCCAGAAAACGTCCCAGTCTTTTCATGAAAGGCGGCCCTGCAAACGCGCTCCGGCGCGACACGAACGCCCGCCTGTTATCCATACGCAAAAGAGCCCGGCAGTGTTTCAGCCGGGCTCTTCGTGGCCGTCGAGGCCTAGTGCAGGATCTGCGACAGGAACAGCTTCGTGCGCTCGTGGCGCGGGTGGTCGAAGAACTCGGCCGGCGTGTTCTGCTCGACGATCTGGCCCTGGTCCATGAAGATTACACGGTTGGCGACCTTGCGGGCGAAGCCCATCTCGTGGGTGACACACAGCATGGTCATGCCTTCCTCGGCAAGGCCAACCATGGTCTCCAGCACTTCCTTGATCATCTCCGGATCGAGCGCCGAGGTCGGCTCGTCGAACAGCATGATGCGCGGGTTCATGCACAGCGAACGGGCAATCGCCACACGCTGCTGCTGGCCGCCGGACAATTGGCCGGGATATTTGTGGGCCTGTTCCGGAATCTTGACGCGCTTGAGGAAATGCATGGCGATTTCCTCGGCCTGTTTCTTCGGCGTCTTGCGCACCCAGATCGGCGCCAGCGTGCAGTTCTCCAGGATGGTCAGATGCGGGAACAGGTTGAAGTGCTGGAACACCATGCCGACCTCGCGGCGCACCTCGTCGATCTTCTTGAGATCGTTGGTCAGTTCCTTGCCATCGACGATGATCTTGCCCTTCTGGTGCTCCTCCAGACGGTTGATGCAGCGGATCATGGTCGATTTGCCGGAGCCGGAGGGGCCGCAGATGACGATACGCTCGCCGCGCATCACTTTCAGGTTGATGTCCTTCAGCACATGGAACTCGCCGTACCATTTGTGCATGGCGATGATGTCGATGGCGACATCGGTCGTCGAAATCTGCATCTTGGCGGCGTTGACCTTGATCTCTTCGGCGCTGACGGCATTTTCGGTGGCCATGACAGGGATCCCCTTGTTCTTTTGTCGTTGGTAGTGATGCATGTCGTTATCCCAAAACCGCTATACACTTTTGGGCGACATGCATTCAGCGTTTGTGGCCGGTGTCGAGCCGGCGTTCGGTGTACATTGAATAGCGCGACATGCCGAAGCAGAACAGCCAGAAGACGAAGGCCGCGAAGATCAGGCCTGACCTCGCCGTCTGCGCGGTTGCCCAGTTTGCATCGGAGAAATTCTGTTTGACGATGCCGAGCAGGTCGAACATCGAGATGATGATGACCAGGCTGGTGTCCTTGAACATGCCGATGAAGGTGTTGACGATGCCTGGAATAACCAGTTTCAGCGCCTGCGGCATGACGATGAAATACATTTTCTGCCAATAGCCGAGACCGAGCGAATCGGCACCTTCATACTGGCCCTTGGGGATCGCCTGCAGGCCGCCGCGCACCACTTCGGCCATATAGGCCGCGGCAAACAGCGACACCCCGATCAGCGCGCGCAGGAACTTGTCGAACGACACACCCTCCGGCAGGAACAGCGGCAGCATGACGCTGGCGAAGAACAGCACGGTGATCAGCGGGATGCCGCGCACCGTCTCGATGAAGACAACGCACAGCGTCTTGATGATCGGCATCTTGGAACGGCGGCCGAGCGCCAGCACGATGCCGAGCGGCAGCGACACGGCAATGCCGACGAAAGACAGGCTGAGCGTCACCAAGAGCCCACCCCAAAGCGAGGTCTCGACATGCGGCAGGCCGAACATGCCGCCGACCAGCAGGACGAAGGCGACGATCGGCAGCACGAAGAACAGCAGAACCGCATTCAGCCCTTTGCGCGGCACCTTCGGGATCAGCATCGGCACCAGCAGCGCCACGAACAGGATAGCGACCAGGATCGGCCGCCAGCGCTCCTCGATGGGATAGCGCCCGAGCATGAACTGGCCGAATTTGGCATTGACGAAAGCCCAGCAGGCGCCGGTCCAGCCATCCGGCTGGATGCCGCCTTGCGCCACCGTGGCGCATACGGTCCGGTCCGGTCCCGTCCACACGGCGTTGATGAACGCCCAATTGATGATTTGCGGCAGGATCATCGCCACCAGGGCGATGCCGACGATCGTCAAGATGGTGTCGCCGGCAGAAGCGATCAGGTTCTTGCGCACCCAAGCGCCGAGGCCGGTGACGCTGGCGGGCGCCGGCTGCGCCAGCACCATTTCGGTGCGCACCCAGGACATATCATGTTCTTGCATGTCCTTACCTCACCTCTCCACCAGCGCCATCTTGGCGTTGAACCAGTTCATCACAAGCGAGGTCAGGAGGCTGATGGCGAGGTAGATCACCATCATGATCACCACGCCTTCGACGGCCTGGCCGGTCTGGTTCAGCACCGTCCCGGCGGTCGCCGTCAGGTCCGGATAGCCGATGGCGATGGCCAGCGACGAGTTCTTGGTCAGGTTGAGATACTGGCTGGTCAGCGGCGGAATGACGATGCGCATGGCCTGCGGCACTACGACCAGCCGCAGGATCGATCCGGACCGCAAGCCCAACGCACCGGCAGCTTCCGTCTGGCCCGCGCTGACACCCCTGATGCCGGCGCGCACGATCTCGGCGATGAAGGCGGCGGTATAGCAGGACAGCGCCAGATAAAGCGACAGGAACTCCGGCCGGACCTGGAAGCCGCCGGTCAGGTTGAAAGTCGACTGCTTCGGGTAGTCGAAGCTCAGGGGAAAGCCGCTCAGCGCATAGGCGAGCAGCGGCAGCCCGACGATCAGCGCCGCGGACGTCCAAAACACTGGGAATTGCTGGCCGGTCGCCATCTGCCGTTGCCGCGCCTTGCGCGCGACGAACCACGCCATGGCGATGCCGACAAGCAGGGCGACGAAGATCAGCCATGAGCCGTCGCCCCACACGGCGCGTGGAAAATAGAAACCGCGCTGGTTGAGGAAGGAGCCGAACGGCAGGTTGTAGCTGTCGCGTGGTGCCGGCAGCACGGCCAGCACGCCGGAATACCAGAAGAAGATGACCAGCAGCGGCGGGATGTTGCGGAAGACCTCGACATAGACGGTGCAGATCTTCCGGATCAGCCAGTTCTGCGAGAGCCGGCCGATGCCGATGACGAAGCCGATGATTGTCGCGGTGATGATGCCGACGATGGCGACGATGAGCGTGTTGAGGAGGCCGACCAGAATGGCGCGGCCATAGGTCGAATCCGACGAATAGGCGATCGCGCTCTCGCTGATGTCGAAGCCGGCGCGGCCCTTGAGGAAGCCGAAGCCTGAAGCGATGCGCAGCCGCGTCAGGTTGTCGATGACGTTGTGGGCAATCCACCAGACGCCCGCCACCAGCAGCACGACGACCAGCACCTGGAAGAATATGCCCCGGATTTTCGGATCGTTGATGAAGGAGCCGCGGCTGGGCTCCTCGCGAAGTACGTCCTGCGATGCCATTCGACCGTCCCCTGGAAAGAGAAACCGGGAGGCAGATGATCTGCCTCCCGGATCACATTTCGATCAGCGGATCGGCGGCGCGTATTGCAGGCCGCCCTTGGTCCACAGCGCGTTGATGCCGCGCGCGATCTTCAGCGGGCTGCCCGAGCCGACATTGCGCTCGAACATTTCGCCATAATTGCCGACGGCCTTGACGATGTTGACCACCCAGTCATTGGAGACGCCGAGATCGGTGCCGATCTTGGTATCGGCTTCCTGGCCGAGCACGCGCTTGATCTCGGGGCTTGCCGAGTTCTTCATCTCCTCGACATTGGCCTTGGTGATGCCGAGCTCTTCAGCCTGCAGCAGCGCGAAATAGGTCCACTTGACGATGTGATACCACTGGTCGTCGCCCTGGCGAACGGCCGGTCCGAGCGGCTCCTTGGAGATGATCTCGGGCAGCACGACGTGGTCGGCCGGCGCTCCCAGCGTCAGGCGGATGCCGTAGAGGCCCGACTGATCGGTGGTGTAGACGTCGCAGCGGCCGGCATCATAGGCGGCGTTGACCTCTTCCAGCTTCTCGAAGACGACGGGATTGTACTCCATCTTGTTGGCCTTGAAGTAGTCGGCGAGGTTCAGCTCGGTGGTGGTGCCGCTCTGCACGCAGACGGCTGCGCCCGAAAGCTGCAGGGCCGAATTGACGCCCGGCAGCTTCTTGGCGTTGATCATGAAACCCTGGCCGTCATAGTAGGTGACGCCGATGAAGTTCAGGCCAAGCGCCGTATCGCGGTTGATGGTCCAGGTGGTGTTGCGCGACAGGATGTCGATCTCGCCCGACTGCAGCGCGGTGAACCGCTCCTTGGCGCTGAGCGGCGTGAACTTGACCTTGGAGCCGTCACCAAAGACGGCGGCCGCGACAGCGCGGCAGAAATCCGCATCGATGCCTTGCCAGTCACCCTTGTCGTCCGGCGCCGAAAAGCCGGCAAGGCCGGTGGAGACGCCGCACTGGATGAAGCCCTTCGCCTTGACGGTGTCGAGCGTGGCCGCCGGCGCGGCGGACGCCATCAATCCAAGCGTGGCGGCGCCTAGAATGCCGATAGCAATGTGTTTCATGACCCACAGACCCTTTTCTCTGTTTTCAGGAGTAAATCCTGATTTTTTTCTCCCGTGTGAACGCGGCTTCATCCCGGCCCATTCCCGAAACCCCGCATCGTAACCGACGCGCCGCCTCCCATTCACAAATGTCATCGAAGGCGATAATTCCTGTGAGGTCAAGGGAAATGACCGAAACCCAAAGAGTTTGAAAACCGATTGCCGCAAATGCCCGATTTACAGACAAACACGCCCGCGATTTAGCCAGCAGGGCTAATAAAGGCGGCAAATCTCATGCAACGCCAACGCGGGGCCAATACGGGCCGCGGCAGCGAAATCCATCCCGGGCAATAGCTCGTCGTTGTTGACCTCCGCGTGCGACGAACTACCAGGTCCCAAGATTGTCATCTGACAATTTACTGACGGCTGCATACCAATACAGACCGCCGACGAAGACTGTTCTCAAAGGGCTTGAAAGACGATCCAGATCCCGATGGCGGCCATCAACGCGCCTGAAACGCGCGGAATCAGCTGCCCGGTCGGCACCGTCTTCTCCAGCAGAACAAGGATGGCGATGCCGGCGATCCACAGCACGTTCATGACGCCACCGACGAACAACAGAGCCATCAGCGCCCAGCAGCACCCCAGGCAATAAGCGCCGTGATCGATGCCGAGCCGAAGCGCGCCGAGCGGAGCGGAGCGGAATCCGCCACGGCCGGCCAGGAACGCGATCGGCGCCTGACATTCGCGCAGGCAGACGCCCTTCATCGGCGTCCATTGATAGAGACCGGCGGCGATCAGAACGAGGCCGCCGAGGATCGCGCTGCCGGTTGCCATCGAGGGATCGAGCAAGGCAAGACGGGCGAGAAGCCATTGCGCACCGGTCGCCAGGAGGCTGAAGACGACCCAGACGGCGAGATAGCCGGCAAAAAACCATCCCGTCGAAGCGATGGGCCGGCCATCCGCCCGCGCCTTGCGGCCGACACCGGCATAGAGCAGCAACATCGGCGCGACCGACGGCGTCATCATGCCGACCATCATCACCGCCCACATCGTGAAGGTGAAGGCGAAATCGCCCAATGCCCAGGGCCGGAAGCCGGGCGCCATGGCGGCGCCCATATCCATGCCGGCCATATCCATGCCGGCCATGTCGCCGCCTCCGCCGTCCGGCAAGGGGGAGCCGGGCATGACCATGGTGGCGGCGAGCCACAGCACATAGGCCCAGGCGAGCACGGCAATCACCACGAGCGCGGCCATCACGACCGCGCGATCGCGCCTCAGCACCGCCTCGAGGGCCGTATCGCCCATTGGATCAGGTCAATGCACGATGCCGCTCTGCGTAAGATGCAGATTGGCGAAATGGCTGTGCGTATCGGCCAGTTCGAACTTGATCGGGCCCGTCGCCTTGGTCCAGCCGCGCCCGACCTCGGCGATCGCGTATTCGAAGCCGTGCGGCAAGTCGATGCGCGCCTGGTGCGCGGCGCCGGTGACCGGATTCCGGATCGGCTCGCCGCGACCGTCGGTTATACCCTCGACATGCAGCTGACTGGTTCGCGCGTCGACGTCGATCTTGAATTCGATCGGCGCGAAGATCGGATCGTGGAATTTCTCCAGCGTGGTCGAAAAGACCTGAAATATCGTTGCACCTGGCTCGGTGTCCAGACCGCCCAATATGCGAAGCAGCGCGCCACGTTGGGCTTCCGTCGCCCTCTCGTCGATGACCACCGCGGCTTCACCCCCGCCCTGGTGTATGGCGCCGGGCCATCTGAAAATCCCGACGAACCGCAACCCGTCGAGCTTGGTGTCGCCGTGATGGCCGCTCTCGATTTCCATGCCGGCGACCGCCTGGCAGAATCCGTATGTCGGCATGGCGTTGAACTGGCACGGGCAGCCATAGGCGCAGTTGCAGTTGATGAATTCGCTCGCCTTCATGGCCCATTTGACGTCCGGCATGTCATTCCTCCCTTGCCGCACTCACGCTTCATGAGCGCGATCCGGATCGTGGAGGACCAGAAGTCAACCGGCAGCAACCATCCGGCAGCATCTGATCGAAGCAATCCGGCGATTAATATTAGCAGGAAATCATATACCTTCCGCAGCCGCCCACAATAGGCCGATCGGCTGAGATTAGGGCTCCGAACGCAGGTCAATAAAAGGCCGCCTTTCGCGATAGGAATTTTTTCTTGACACCCTGCCCTCAGCTATGGTCGTCCATGGTGCTGATTTGCGCCGATAACCCGCCGCACAGGCGGGTTTTTCGTTTAATACCCTGCCCCAGCATCGCTGTTTTTGCCGCGACGAACTGGCATATCGAAGTCCGCCTCCTGGCGGGCGGTGGCTGTTGCACGGTCCATAGCGCCGCACTATGGCTAGCGGCTTGTCAAACGAGGCGACGCAGAATGGCGAAAGACGGCGAGCACTTTAGCGGCGGGATGGGCGTCAACACGCGGCTTGCCCATTCGGGCAACAATCCGCACGACTATTTCGGCTTCGTCAATCCGCCGGTGGTGCATGCTTCGACCG
>NZ_RZOL01000249.1:0-9104 GCF_004022985.1 Mesorhizobium sp. M7A.F.Ca.ET.027.02.1.1
CCGAAATTCTGGGCGCGAAAGACGCTCGAGCCGATCATCGCCCAATACAGGAAGGATCATCCGGCACCGCCGCCGCAGCCGCTGCCGATCTGCGAAGCGTCTTGAAGTCCGCATCGCACCGCCGCGTTGATTAAGACCGTGCCGCTTTATGTTCGGCGTGCGAACTGCATTGATCGGCGGCCCTGCGACCCACCAGCAATGATTCAATCCGATCTCCAAGGTCAGCGCGCCAGCAGCTTCGGCCCCGCCTCTCTCCTCGGCGTCGCTACTCAAAACAGCTGTGTGCATAAGGGCCGGATGGATCAGACTGGTTGAATGCTCTGGCCGAGGAGAGAATTTCCGGCACCACGTTCAGCCGATTGCGGTGGTTGGAACCAACGGCCTGCTACCCAGTTAGAAAGCCAGCAAGTCTGGTTCTAGCCTTGCCGCCATGTGAATCAAAACCCGCCGACGCAGTCTACGGCCTAGCAGGAGTGGCGACCTTGCAGCGGCGGTGGCCCGCTGGGAAACCGGTGTGCCTGCCTCCGCGACCTGGGCTGCACAGCCGCTGACGACAGCCCAGCAGACACCGTCGCCGACAGCCAAGCAACAGGAGATATGCCGACATGAAAGCAGCCCGCATCCATGCTTTTGGCGGACCTGAGGTTCTTTCGATCGATCAAGTCCCCTTGCCTCAACCGCTTGACGACGAGGTTGTGCTCAGGGTTCGCGCCGCGAGCGTCAATCCGATCGACTACAAGATCCGCGAAGGTTCGACGAACGAGAACCTGCCGGTCACACTCGGGCGCGACGTGTCCGGCACGGTGGAAATATGCGGCACGCGGGCAAATACGTTGAAGAAGGGCGACCCGTTATTCGCGATGCTTGGTCATGACCGGGGCGGCAATGCCGAATTTGTCGTGGTCAAGGCGACGGAGGCGGCTGCGAAACCGGATCGTCTCAGCCATGTCGAAGCCGCGGCGGTGCCGCTTGCCGGCATCACTGCATGGCAGGGCCTTTTCGACCATGGCGGCCTCAAATCCGGGCAACGGGTTCTCATCCATGGCGGCGCCGGCGGCGTCGGTCATCTGGCGATCCAGTTCGCCAAGGCCGCGGGCGCGTTCGTCGCGACAACCGTTTCCGCCGAGGACGTGGTTTTCGTCCGTGAGCTCGGCGCCGATCAGACGGTCGACTACAAGAACCAGCGTTTCGAAGAGGTCGTCGATGCGGTCGACCTGGTGTTCGACCTTGTCGCAGGCGACACGCAGGACCGCTCCTGGGAGGTGCTCAAACCTGGCGGGACGCTCGTTTCCACTCTTTCCGAACCGTCGCAGGAAAAGGCAAACTTGCGCCGGGCGCGTGGCGTCTCCTATCTGGCCGAACCGAATGCGGCGCATCTTGCCGAGATCGGCCGCCTCATCGAGGCCGGCAAGGTCACCCCCTTCGTGCAAGCCACCTACCCTCTTGGAGAGGTCGCCAAAGCGGAAGAACGGCTGGAAAATGAGCATGTGCGTGGCAAGATCGTGCTTGAGGTTTCCGCCTAGCGAGTTGGTGCTTCTGCCGTCCCTCTCGCCCCGTCGATCCCGAGGAGGCGGCACGCTCGGTGTTCCGAGTTCTTGCACGGCATATTGATCTTGGCCAATCGGCCAAGGTGCGCGATGCCCTGCCGAAAGAAATCCAGGCGCTCTGGCCCGAAAGCCTCGGAGTCAAATAGCGTCGGCATCGAACCTGACGACTCCCTGGGCAGCCGTGCCGAGGCTGGCGCCCGTGTCAAGCGTCAGTCCCGCAAACGGTTGGCGGCATGATCCTGATGCTGCTCGGTCGCGATCTGCCTGGAGTCCAAACCGCGTTCTTTGGAATGCTGTGCCTTGTCGCGATTGGACAGAACCTGGTTTTCTTTGAGCTTGTCCTTTGGCGTTACGGTCATGGCGCCTGTGCCAGAACCCTTTCCCTGTGAACCTGCTCCGATGTGTTTCTTGCTCCCGCGTGCCATGGGCTGCCTCCAATCTATGACAAATGTTCCAGGATCGGTGCTCATCTAGTCGTCAGGACGATTTTTGTGATGGACGCTTTCCTGATTTTTGCCGCGAAGGATGTTGCGGTCGTCCGGATCGACGAGGTCAGGTGTGTCGGTTCTCATGTCCGATCCTTTGCGCAGCGCTTCGCGTTCCGCCGCTGATCGTTTCAGATCCGCCTCTGAATCGAAATCCTTGCCGGCATTCTTTGTGTTTTCCCGCTCTTCAATGATGCGAATTTGTTGGTCATGGGTTTTGCGTCCAGTCATCGCTTCCTCCGGTGTGTTCGTGTTGGCGCTCGAAAGTCATCGGCCGCCTCTAAGGTCGGGTCACGGCGCTTGCCTGTCCGAGCCGGCTCTCGTGCTGATAATGGCAAGGTGACGGGATCGTTCCGAAGGCGTTGAATAAGCTTTTCGCCAGATGGCTCGGTTCACCTAGGGCTCACGTTGACCGAGGCCGCCGCCCCGCCTTCTGAACCAATACGTCCTTTGAACGTTTCGGCGACCGCCGGACTGGTGCCGCACGCCTTTCCGTCGCGCTCCAGCTCAGCGCAGGAAATCGACCACAGCCTGGATGAACTCTGCCGGATATTCGATGTTCGACAGATGGACCGCGGGCAGCACTACAAGCTTCGCGCCGGGCACCGCCGCGGCAATCATCTCACCGTGGCTGGCTGCTGTCACCGTGTCGTGCCGACCGGCGATCACCAGCGTCGGCCGCGGTATCAGTGCTACGGTGCGGCGAAGATCGGCGTCGCGAACCGCTGCGAACAGACCCGCCAGACCTTGCCGGTCGATAGCCAGCAGCATGGTGCGAAACTCTTCGACCACCGGCTCGTTGGCGGCAATTATCGACGCGGGGAACCAGTTGCTCAGGAACGTCTCGGCGGTTTCCGACATGTCCGGCGCCTGCCGCACCGCGGCAATCCGCTCGTCGAAATAGCTTGCCGGCGAGAGATGGGACGAGGTGTTGCTCAGGATCAGCCGGTCGATCCGCTCGGGCGCGTGGATGCCGAGCCACTGCGCGACGAACCCGCCGAGCGACAGGCCAAGGAAATGTACGCGTTGCAGGTCGAGCGCGTCGAGCAGCTCGATGACGTCGCGGCCAAGCCGGTCGAGCGAGTAGGCGCCGACGGGAACGCTCGATCCGCCATGGCCGCGAAAATCGTAGCGCAGGACACGGAAATGCTTCGACAATTCGCCGATCTGCCTGTCCCACATGTGCAGCGTGGTGCCGATGGAATTCGACAGCACCAGCACCGGCTTGCTTGCCTCGCCATCGAAGCGGTAGGCGATGCGCGTGCCGTCGCCCGTTGTGACGAAATTCAGCTCATTCATGATGAAGATTCCTTCTGGAACGTTGAACGAGACAGAGCCTAGCCGTGGAGCGATTTTGTTGATATTACAAAGATAGGACAATCTCTGTAATAAAAACTGATATGGCCGAATTCACTCTGCACGACCTGCAATGCTTCGATGCAGTGGTCCGCACCGGCGGTTTTCAACCTGCGGCGGCCATGCTGTATCGCTCGCACCCGGCGGTGTTCGCCGCCGTCGCCAAGCTGGAACGACAGCTCGGCCTCATCCTTTTGGACCGCAGCGGCTATCGCGTGCGTCCGACCGAGGCCGGGCTTTCGTTCCACCGCCGAGCGCTATCGCTGCTGCGCGAGTTGGACGGTTTGCGCGTCCATGCCGCCCAGTTGGCGATGGGTGAGGAAAGCGAGATCCACGTGGTGATAGGCGACCTGTGCCCGCGCCCGCATGTGCTGGGCATGCTCGGGCGGTTCTTCGCACAGTGCCCCGGCACGCGCCTGCATCTGCATTTTGAAGCGGTGGGCGGCCCATGGGAGCGTCTATTCGATGACGAAGCCGATCTGATCCTGCACTGGGTCGACAAGGGCGATGCGCGGGTGGAATGGGTCGATCTGTGCAAGGTGTCCTTCATTCCCGTGGTGGCGCCGGGCTTTCTGCCCGGGCGTATCGAGCAGCCGATCACTCTGGATCAGATGCAGGCACTCACCCAATGCGTCATGCGCGACAGCGCCCGCCATTCGCCACAACAAAACTATTCGCTGATCGAAGGCGCGCCGCAATGCCTCGTCGCCGACCAGGGCATGAAGAAGGAGATAATCCTGCAGGGCCTTGGCTGGGGCCACCTGCCCCGCTTCCTGATCGAGGAAGAACTGTATGACGGGCGCCTGCAATCCATTGCCGGCCGCCACCTGCCGGGCCGCACCGACGAACTGGTGGTGGCGCGGCGCCGCGACCGGCCGCATGGGCCGATCGCCAACCGTCTGTGGGATCATATCCAGCAGGAAGCGCCGGCATTGCGCCGTGCATTGGAGCCGACGGGGCCCGCCGGACAGACACCCACCAACCAGTCGCGAAAGGCGCAAGTGGCAACGCCAGGACCTCTCGGGTCCCGTCCAGCGATCACTTCTTGACATACGCTCCAGGCTGGCGGCCGCTCTTCGGAGCCTTGGCGTCCTTTGAACGCTCCGCGATAGCGGGGCCGGCGCCGGACGTCTTTTCGGTTGCGGCGCTCGGCGTGACTTGCCTTGGCGGGTTTTGTCCCTCCGACTGGCGGGTTCGGTCTTCCACTTCGCCCATCCGGCGGGTGAGCCCGATGCCGCCGACGGGCTTCTTGTTGGCGGCCGCATCCTGGGAGAATTCATCGGAAGCGTCGGCATCGGTCTTTGCCGGATATTTCGTCGCACCGGTTTCATAGCGGGTTTCGTTCTCAGTCATGACATCTCTCCAGTTGCATGACGGATAAACATCTCAGCGGTATCCGAGTTCCAACTCCTGGACTTCGATTCTGGACGGATCTGGGTTCCGGGAGCGCCCGGTCGGCCACCCAAGCGACGAGATGAGCAGCACCCTACTGCAGCAGGCCCTTGACGATGCCGCTCGCCTTGCCGAAATCCATCTGGCCGGCATATTTCTGCTTCAGTGCGGCAATCACCTTGCCCATGTCCTTCTGGCTGGCCGCACCGGTCGCGGCGATCGCCTCGCGCGCCGCAGCCGTCACCGCCGCATCGTCCAACTGCGTCGGCAGGAAGGTGCGGATGATCTCCATCTCGCCGCGCTCCTGCGCGGCGAGTTCGGGCCGCTTGCCGTCGTCGAAGGCTTTGGCCGATTCCTCGCGCTGCTTCACCATCTTGGCCAGGATCTGCAGGATCTCCTCGTCGCTGGCCGGCTCCTTGCCCGAACCGCGATTAGCGATGTCGCGGTCGTGAATGGCGGCCTGGATCAGCCGCAATGTCGGCAGCCGGTGCTTGTCCTGCGCCTTCATCGCGCTCTTCAGGGATTCGGCGATTTTTCCGCGCATGGTGCATTCTCCTTCGATCGGCGCGGACAATAGCGCCGCGGGCGGGCCAAGGCAAACCCTGATGTGCCGGAGCAAGCCACTGATTTTGCTAGGCGAAATAAAACGTTCCGGCATTTCGCATGATCATTGACCGCCCTGCCCCCTTCCCCTATGTACTGGGCCTTGCATGAACGGAAATTTGACTGCGTGGAGGCCGCGAAATCGCCGCTTCGCGCCGTTTGCCGCGCAGATGGCCCGCCGGGCCGGTTGCAGCGCGCGGCCTGATAGGAGTGCCGCATGGCCGAGATGACCGCCGCCTCGACGCCCGCCTGGGCCACTGAAAAGCCGACCGCCCTTCTGGTGCTGGCCGACGGCACCGTCATCGAAGGTCGCGGTCTCGGCGCCACCGGCTCCGCCGTCGCCGAAGTCTGCTTCAACACGGCGCTGACCGGCTACCAGGAAATCCTCACAGACCCTTCCTATGCCGGCCAGATCGTCACCTTCACCTTCCCGCATATCGGCAACATCGGCACCAATGACGAGGACATCGAGGACCTCAATCCCGCCGCCCGCGCCGGTGCCGTCGGCGCCGTGTTCAAGGCCGATGTCACCAACCCTTCCAACTATCGCGCCGGCACCGGTCTCGACCAATGGCTGAAGAAGCGCGGCATCGTCGCCCTGTCGGGCATCGACACGCGCGCGCTGACAGCACTGATCCGCGAAAAGGGCATGCCCAACGCCGTCATCGCGCACGCGCCCGACGGCGTGTTCGATCTCGACGATCTGAAGCGGTGCGCCGCCGCATGGTCGGGCCTGATCGGCCTCGACCTCGCCAAGGATGTCACCTCGGGCCAGTCCTCGGTCTGGCGCGAGACGCCCTGGGTGTGGAACGAAGGCTTTGGCGAACAGACCGAACCGACAATGCATGTCGTCGCCATCGATTATGGCGTCAAACGTAACATATTGCGCCTGCTCGCCGGCCTCGGCGCCAAGGTCACGGTGGTGCCGGCCAAGACCGGCGCCGAAGAAATCCTTGCCATGCAGCCGGACGGCATTTTTCTCTCCAATGGCCCCGGCGACCCGGAAGCCACCGGTGATTATGCCGTGCCGGTCATCCGGGATCTGTTGAAGACCGACATCCCCGTGTTCGGCATCTGCCTCGGCCACCAGATGCTGGCACTGGCGCTGGGCGGCAAGACCGCCAAGATGCACCAGGGCCATCACGGCGCCAACCATCCGGTCAAGGATCACACCACCGGCAAGGTCGAGATCGTCTCGATGAACCACGGCTTTGCCGTCGATGCCGACTCGCTGCCATCGGGCGTCGAGGAAACCCACGTCTCGCTGTTCGACGGTTCGAACTGCGGCATCACGCTGACCGGCCGGCCGGTGTTCTCGGTCCAGCATCACCCGGAGGCTTCGCCCGGCCCGCAGGACTCGCACTATCTGTTCCGTCGCTTCGTCAATCTAATCCGCGAGAAGCGCGGCGAGGAATTGCTGGCCGAACGGGCTTGATCCTTCAGAATGCTGTTAGCGATATCGCTTAACACAAAGCGATAAATGTGCGATATTGCTTGTTGTGAAGACGATCATCCTTTCGGTATCGGCGGCTCGCGATCTCGATAACCTGCCGGCGGATGTCCGCGAGCAGGTTTCCGAGGGTTTGATCACTTACGCCGTCAGCGGTCGTGGAGATGTAAAGCGTCTTGCCGGCCGGAACGGTTATAGACTGCGTATCGGCCGCTATCGCGTCATATTCGACGAAGACCGCACCACGATTCTCGCGATCTACATCGGCAAGCGTGAAACGACGACCTATAGCAGGCCATAGGACAGGACATCATGAACGCCCCGCAAATCATCAAGACCTCAACCGGCGAAGAACTGGTCGTCATCCCGAAGGCCGACTACGAGGCATTGCTGCATGCCGCTGAAGAAGCCGTGGAAGATGCTGCGGATGTGGCGATCTACGATGAACGGAAGGCCGAGCTCAAAACGGAAAAGCCCCTGCCCGCTGCCGTGACGATGGATATCCTGCGGGGCTCGAGCCGGCTCAAAGCGCTGCGCAATTGGCGCAACCTGACCCAAGCCGATTTGGCGACTGCCATTGGTGTCAGCCAGGGTTTCCTGTCGGACCTCGAATCCAATCGTCGCAAACCATCGCCGCAGACCAGTGCCATGCTGGCAAAGACGCTGGATATCCCCGGCGAATGGATCGAACCCTAGAGCAATCCCAGGAAAAGTGTGAAACGGTTTCCCGTCCGGGAATTGCGACAAACAAAGAATCTAGTTCTCATCCTACGCCACCGGCCGGCCTTCACTGGCTTCCAGGACGGCGAACCATTGCTGGCGGTCGAGCCCGATATCAAGCGCCTTGACCATGGCGGCCAGCCGTTCCGGCTTCATCGAACCCAGCACCGGCACCAATCGGGCCGGGTGGCGCAGCAGCCAGGCGATGGCGACTGCGGCAAGATCGCCGGCACCGATTTCCGCTGCCACCTCGGCAAGCGCTGCCCGCACCCGCGCCTCGCGCCCCTCCTTGCCGGTGAACAGCGAGCCGCCCCCGAGCGGCGACCAGATCATCGGCGCATAGGCAAGGCGCTGCGCGTGGTCGAGGCTGCCGTCGGTCAGCGCTGATGTCTTCAGCACCGACATCTCGATCTGGTTGGTGGCGAGCGCGAACGGCATTCGCGAGGCCAGCAGATCGAACTGCGACGGCGTGAAATTGGAGACGCCGACCGCCCTCACCTTACCGGCTTTGACCAGGCCGGCCAGTGCCGGCGCCGTCTCATCGGCATCCATCAACGGGTCCGGCCGATGCAGCAGCAACAGGTCGAGATAGTCGGTGCCGAGATTGGCGAGCGAGCGGTCGACCGAGGCCGCGATATGAGTGGCGCTGGTATCGTAGTGCTTCAGCCGGTTGTCCGGCCGGTTTGGCGATTTCTTCATGATGTCGCATTTCGAGATCAGTTCGATGCTGTCGCGCTTGCCTTTCCAGCGCGCCAGCCCGGCGCCGAAGGCCGCTTCAACCTCATAGTGCCCATAGATGTCGGCATGATCAAAGCTGGTCAGTCCGAGATCGACGGCGGTGCCGATCAGCCGTGCGACCTGATCGGCATCCGGGCGGGCGGCGCTGTCGAGCAGACGCGAGGCGCCGAAGACCAACCGCGACAGCGACAGTCCGTCCCGAGTCAGCGCAATGCGGCTGTGACTCACACCTGCGCTCCATCTTCGGCGGCGCCGGCGGAGACATTTGCGCGCGCCGCGGGCCTCGCCACCTTGGTGACGAAGACGATGACCGCCAGCGTCAGAAAACATGCGCCGACCAGATAGGGCGCACCGCCGAAGGTCACCGGCGCGCTTGGCCCGGTGAACCAGGAAAAGATCGCCGTATAGAGCAGCGGCGTGATGATCGAGGTGATCGAGAAGATCGAGGTCATCGCGCCCTGCAACTCGCCCTGCGCCGAAGGCGGCACCTTGGCGGCGGCGAGGCTCCTCAGCGGCGGATCGGCCAGCGCTTCCAGACAGCCGACGACGATCACCGCATAGATCATCCAGCCTTGCGACGCGAAGGCGTAGCCGAAGGCGCTGGCTGCCGTGAATGTCAGGCCGATGACCGCCGTCTTCCACTCGCCAAGCCGCGGGATCACGCGCGGCAGCACCGTCGCCATGACGATCGCACCGCACAGGCCGAAGGCGCCGAGCGAGAAGCCGATCTGCTGCTCGCTCCAGCCATAGCGGTAGCTGGAGACGAACGACCAGACCGCCGGATACATCATGTGCCCGAGCGTCATCAGGAAG
>NZ_RZOL01000024.1:0-31718 GCF_004022985.1 Mesorhizobium sp. M7A.F.Ca.ET.027.02.1.1
GTCAGCGCATCGCGCAACGCAACCCATGCCATCTTGAACGGTACCGACGATAGGCTGCTCGTCATCGTCGGCCCGTGTTCGATCCACGATCCGGTCGCCGCCGTCGACTATGCCAGCCGTCTGGCGGCGCTGCGCGAGAGCCTGTCGGACCGGCTGGAGATCGTGATGCGGGTCTATTTCGAGAAACCGCGCACGACGGTTGGCTGGAAAGGCCTGATCAACGATCCCGACCTCGACGGCAGCTTCAACATTGACAAGGGGTTGCGGATGGCACGCAACGTGCTGTCTGCCGTCAACAATCTCGGCCTGCCGGCAGCGACCGAATTCCTCGACATGACCACGCCGCAAGAGGGGTTAGGGGTGGGGGTCTTCTTCGCAAGAAACCATGTCCTATGCCGCCCTTAATCCTTCCCATGCCGTGAACACCGACACGGCAAAGAGCAGCAGCCCGGCCGCCCGGCCGGCAAAAATGGTCGCCCGCGGATTGGCGATCAGAAGGTTGCGACTGCGGCCGGCCGTGATCGCCAGCCCGCCATAGATCGCAGCCTGCGTCACCACGGTCAGCAGGCCCATGATCGTCGCCTGCATCCAGATCGGACTGTAGGCCGGTTTCAGGAACTGCGGGTAGACGGCAAGCACGAACAGGTATGCCTTCGGATTGATCAGGCAGGTCACAAAACCCTGGCGAAAAGCCTTCCATGCGGAACGGCTGCCGGTGGGTCCGCCCTGGCCGACAGTGATGGAGCTGCGCATCAGCGTGATGCCGATAAAGGCCATGTAGGCGGCGCCGGCAAGCAGCAGCGGCTTGAACAGGATCGGCACGAAATGCATCAGCAGGCCGACGCCGATGGCGCCGTTCAGCGTGTGCACCATGCCGCCGACCATGATGCCGCCGGTCGCTGCCAGGCCCCTGTCGCGCCCGCCAGTCAGTGCATTGGCAAGCACGAAGAGCATGTCCATGCCCGGAACGGCGATGATGCCGAACAGCAGGATAAAGAAAAGCCAGAGGTTTTCCGCATAGCCCATGTCAGTTGCCTGCCGCCTCGCTCCGCCAAAACCGCAGCGGAACCTGTTGATTTTCAATTCGATAGGCGCTCCTATAGGTCAGCCCAACTGACAATGCTGTGTCAGTTGGGCGCGCAACCTGGGGTAAAAAATGCGCAAGGCCTCACGCCTGTTCGAGATCATCCAGATCGTGCGGCTGGCGCGGCAGCCGGTGACGGCGGCAACGATTGCCGAGCGGCTGGAAGTGACGGTGCGCTCGATCTATCGCGACATCGCAGCGCTGCAGGCGATGCGCGTGCCTATCGAAGGGGGCCGCGGCATCGGCTATATCCTGCGCCCCGGCTTCGACCTGCCGCCGCTGATGTTCTCGATCGAGGAGATGGAGGCGATCGTCCTGTCGCTGGCGCTGCTGGAGCGCACGGGCGACAGCGAACTCAAGCAAGCGGCCAAGCGCGTCAGCGCCAAGATCGCCGGCGCGGTGCCGCCACCCTTGCGGCAGGCATTCGACGCCAATGCGCTGCATGCGTGGGGATTCGCTGCGCCCTCGACCGGCGCGATCGACCTGGCGCTGGTGCGACGCGCCATCCGCGACGAGGAGAAACTCGACCTCTCCTATCGCGACGAAATGGGCCGCGCCTCCGAGCGCCTCATCCGCCCGATCGCGCTCATCTACTACGCCGAAACCGCCAACATCGTCGCCTGGTGCGAGCTGCGCCAGGCGATCCGCAACTTTCGCAGCGACCGGATCGAGGACTGCCAGGCGACGGGGTTGCGCTTCAAGGGCGAAGGCGACCGGTTGCGGCAGGTCTGGGTCAACGGCTGGGAGATCAATGCGGCGGTTGGGGGCTGACGCGATTTCCCTTCTCCCCTTGTTGTGTGTGGGAGAAGGTGAGCCGCCGCCTTACCTCACATCGACCCAGCGCTTTTCCTCAAACGAGCGCGCCATTGCGTGGACGGTGCGCTCGATCTCCAGCCCTTCGGCAAACTCGATGAGCCGCGCCGGCTTGCCGGCAAGCCGCGTCAGCAATTCGTGGCATTCGATGATCTTGAGGTCGTTGAAGCCGAGGCCATGGCCGGGAGCCGGCACGAAGAGGTCATAGGGCTTGTGGTGCGGCGCCACCAGGATGGTGCGGTAGCCCTGTTCGGTCGGACGGTCTGATGTGAGATAGAGCTGGAATTCGTTCGATCGCTCCTGGTCGAACAGGATCGACCCTTTAGAGCCGAAGATCTGGACGGCGATGCGGCCCTTGCGGCCCCAGGCCGAGCGGTTGACCAGCAGCGTGCCGGCAATGCCATTTTCCAGATGCATCAGCACGCTGGCGATGTCGTAGGTTTCGACCGCGCGACGGCCGCCGCTGGCCAGCTTGCGGTCGGCATAGGGTTTGGCCATGTCGCAGATGACACTGGCGACGCGGCCGAACAGGGCTGAGACCAGCGACAGCGGATGCACGGCGAAATCGTCGAGCGCGCCATAGCCTGAAGCTGCTTCGTGCTTGCAGAAGAACAGCGCTTCGGGATCGGCCATGAAGTCCTCGTCCATCTCGATGCGCAGATGGTTGACCTCGCCGATGATCTTCTCGTCGAGCAAAGCGCCGATGTGGCGGATGGCCGGGCTCTGGATATAGTTGTAGCCAAGCGCCGCGACCTTGCCGGACTTTCTCGCCGCCGCAACCATCGCCTCGGCCTCGGCAAAGCTCGGCGCCATCGGCTTCTCGCACCACAGATGCTTGCCGGCTTCCAGGATGGCGATGGCCATTTCCGGATGGAACTGGTTGGGCGTGGTCAGCGAGACGACATCGACTTCGGGATCGTTGACGACGGCACGCCAGTCGCCCGACGCCTTGGCGAAACCGAACTCGCCCGCCTTGCGCAGGGCAAGCTCTTCATTGACCTCGCCGAGATGGACGAGCCGTGGCTTGGCAACGTCCGGAAAGACGGCGCCGACGGCACTCCATGCGATGGCGTGACACTTGCCCATGAAACCCGTACCGATGAGACCGACGCCGACCATTTTCCGTTTCTCCACTGCTTTGAGCGCTGCGTGGATGAATTAGTCCATTTTCGCATGGAATGGAATGTCTGCCTCATTTTTTATGGTGTTCTTGCGCAGGCTCGCTATGATGATGCACAGAGGGACGCTTCACGCATGAGCCTGGACAGAGCGACGATGGACGAACGGGTACCTCGCGATTTCGAGACGCTGCGCACCACCATCCTGGAGCGGCGCGAAAGCCTGCCGAAGCGCATCGCCCAGATCGCTGCCCATGCGCTCGACAATCCCGACGATATCGCCTTCGGCACCGCCGCCAGCATCGCCGCTTCGGCCGGCGTGCAGCCTTCGACCCTGATCCGATTTGCCCAGCAGCTTGGCTTCGATGGTTTCACCAGCCTGCAGCAGGTGTTTCGCGAACGGCTGCGCGAGCGCAACTCATCTTATGACGAAAGGCTGCAGGCGCTGCGCGTCAAGGCCGAGGGGGGTGCCGGCCATCGGTCGATCTTCGACGGCTTCGTCGCCGCCGCCAGCACCTCGCTCAACGACATTTCGCGCACGCTGGACGACGCGCATCTGGAAGAGGCCATTTCCCTGCTGGCCAAGGCGGAGACCATCTATGTGCTGGCCAAGCGGCGCTCCTATCCGGTGGCCTCCTACATCGCCTATGCGCTGGGCAAGCTGAAGATCCGCAACCAGCTGATCGAATCGGCGGCCGGGCTGAATGCCGAGATGATCGGCTTCGCCACGCCGGCGGATGCCGTCATCGCCATTTCTTTCTCGCCCTACGCACCGGCCACGATCGAGGAAGCGCGCAGCATTTCGGAACAGGGGGTGCCGATCGTCGCTATCACCGACAGCTCGTTTTCGCCGCTCGCCCAGTTCGCCAAGGTCTGGTTCGAGGTTGCCGAGGCCGATTTCGCCGGCTTCCGCTCGCTGTCGGCGACAATGGCGCTGGCCATGGCGCTGACCGTCGGCGTCGGCGAGAAGCGACGCGACACGGGCCGCAAGCGCAAGGCCTAAACCACCTCCACGACAGCCTCGCCCGCCGCCAACAGCCGGGCTGCGTCGCGCGCGGGCGGCGACCCGAACTGGCGGGCATATTCCCGGCTGAACTGGGAAGCGCTCTCGTAGCCGACGGCGAAGGTGATGCTTGCAACATTGCCTGGCTGGGCAGCCAGAAGCTGGCGGGGCCTCCAGCAACCGGATCTTGGGATCTGTGGAAAGCGCTCATGGCGTATGCCATGCTAGAACCGAAGTTCATCGAGAATGGTTCATGCATGAATTGGGAACAGATCGCATCGGATTTCGCTTGGGACGGCTCATGGCGGGACATCTACGTTCTGAACACGTCTGAGGCAGATTGGCAGGGCGTCTGGGACATCCTCCTCGAATGGACCCCGCCTGCCAGTTTCAGTGTCTCCGGCAAGATCGAATCGATGCCATTGGGGATCGAAGCCGCCCTGAAAAGCGAAACAGGCAGCTTACTTTCTTTTTATGTCGGTCCAATCCAGCTTGCATGTCACTTCTTCAGCGCTGTCGAAATTGAGTTCGACTTCGATCCAAGGCAAGTCAGCGGAGGAACCGAAATTGAGCAGCTTGACCGCTTTATGCGATTGCTCGGTGACGCTACTGGGAAGCAGGTAATTCTGACGCAGGAAAATGATCAGGAGGCTATCATCGCCCGCTACTCTCTCGACCTTGAGAGCGTGGTTTGGACTGCATTATCATAGCCGAATGTCTGCAACGGGTCGTTTGTCGGCTGGCGGCTTCCCCCCTAACTCGTCTCGATCACACCGGCTAAGCGGTAATGAGTCTACGTCCTAAATCTCCTGCAGCCATCGTCTGGCGCCACTTTTAAGATAGGGAACGCTCATTCCATATTGACTATGGATTGGAATTATTATTTCATATTCCCGGCGCCACGCTGCCGCTCGCGCGTGAACACAACAAGGCCGACGGGAGGTTCCAATGAGCGAAGCCGTGGACGCTGAATACGCGCCGCTCGACGTTATCACTATCGGTCGCGCTTCCGTGGACCTTTATGGGCAGCAGATCGGCTCGCGGCTGGAGGACATCACCTCCTTCGCCAAGTCGGTCGGCGGCTGCCCGGCCAACATCTCGGTCGGCACGGCCAGGCTCGGCCTGCGCTCGGCACTGCTCACCCGCGTCGGCGACGAGCAGATGGGCCGCTTCATCCGCGAGCAGCTGACGCGTGAAGGCGTCAATGTCGACGGCCTGAAGACCGACAAGGAACGGCTGACCGCGCTGGTGCTGCTGTCGGTCGAGGACGAAGGCGTTTCGCCGATGATCTTCTACCGCTCGGATTGCGCCGACATGGCGCTGGCGCCGGAAGACATCGATGAGGCCTTCATCGCTTCGGCGCGCTCGATCGTCGTTACCGGCACGCATTTTTCCAGGCCTAACAGCGATGCCGCGCAGCGCAAGGCGATCCGCATCATGAAGGCCAAGGGCGGCAAGGTGGTGTTCGACGTCGACTACCGGCCGAACCTGTGGGGCCTTGCCGGCCACGCCGAAGGGTTCGAGCGCTATGTGAAATCGGACCGGGTCTCGGCGCAGCTGAAGACGGTGCTGCCCGATTGCGACCTCATCGTCGGCACCGAGGAGGAGATCATGATCGCGTCGGGCGCCGACGATTGCCTGAGCGCCTTGAAGACGATCCGCTCGCTGTCGTCCGCCACCATCGTCCTGAAGCGCGGCGCCATGGGCTGCATCGTCTATGATGGACCGATCAGCGACGATCTCGAGGACGGTGTCGTCGGCAAGGGATTTCCGATCGAGATCTACAATGTGCTGGGCGCCGGCGACGCCTTCATGTCCGGTTTCCTGCGCGGCTGGCTGGGTGGCGAAGACCATGCGACAGCGGCGACCTGGGCCAATGCCTGCGGCGCCTTCGCCGTGTCGCGTCTGCTCTGCGCGCCGGAATATCCGACCTTCGAGGAGTTGCGGTTCTTCCTCAAACACGGCAGCAAGCATCTGGCGTTGCGCAAGGACGAGGCGATCAACCACATCCATTGGGCGACGACGCGCCGGCGTGACATCCCCTCGCTGATGGCGCTCGCCTGCGACCACCGCGTGCAGCTCGAAGATGTCGCGGCAAAGGCCGGTGCCGATCCGGCGCGGATCGAAGAATTCAAGGTGCTGGCGGTCAAGGCGGCGGCGAAGGTCGCCGCCGGCCGCGACGGCTACGGCATGCTGATCGACGAGAAACACGGCCGCAAGGCAATGTTCGAATTCGCCAGGCATTCCTTCGCCTGGCTCGGGCGGCCGGTGGAGTTGCCGGGTTCGCGGCCGCTGCGCTTCGAATTCTCGCAGGACATCGGCTCGCAGCTTGTCGAATGGCCGGTCGACCATTGCATCAAATGCCTGTGTTTCTATCACCCCGACGATCAGGCGGCGCTGAAGGAAGAACAGCAGCAGAAGTTGCGCGCCCTGTTCGAAGGCGCGCGGAAGGTCGGCAGGGAACTTCTCATCGAGATCATTGCCGGCAAGCATGGCAAGCTCGACGACACGACGATCCCGCGCGCGTTGGAGGAGCTCTATGCGCTCGGCATCAAGCCGGATTGGTGGAAGCTCGAGCCGCAGGCGTCGAGCGGCGCCTGGGCGAAGGTCGAGGCCGTGATCCTGAAGCACGACCCGTGGTGCCGCGGCGTCGTGCTGCTGGGCCTGGAAGCGCCGCAGGACGAACTGGAAGCGGCGTTCGCTGCCACCGCCAAGGCGCCCATCGTCAAGGGCTTTGCGGTCGGCCGCACCATCTTCGTCCATGCGGCCGAGCAATGGCTGGCCGGCAAGATGTCGGATGACGAGGCGATCGCCGACATGGCGCAGCGCTTCGAACAGTTGACGGATGCGTGGCTTGCCGCGCGCGGCCGCAAGGCGGCATAAGAAGGCGCGGAATAGGACTGCGGAGGAAAACACCATGAGCAAGACAATCCGCCTGACGATGGCGCAGGCGCTGACCCGCTTCCTGTCGCGCCAGATGACCGAGATCGACGGTAGCAAAGTCCCGATCTTCGGCGGCGTCTGGGCGATCTTCGGCCACGGCAATGTCGCCGGGGTCGGCGAGGCGCTCTATCAGCTGCGCGACGAATTGCCGACCTTCCGCGCCCACAATGAGCAGGCGATGGCGCATGCGGCGATCGCCTACGCCAAGGCCAATTTCCGCCGCCGCTTCATGGCCGCGACCTCTTCGATCGGCCCCGGCGCGCTCAACATGGTGACGGCGGCGGCGCTCGCCCATGTAAACAGGTTGCCCGTCCTGTTTTTGCCGGGCGACGTCTTCGCCAACCGCATCCCAGATCCGGTGCTGCAGCAGGCGGAGGATTTCTCCGACGGCACGGCTACGGTCAATGACTGCTTCCGTCCGGTTTCACGCTATTTCGACCGCATCACCCGGCCGGAGCAGATCATTCCTGCGCTCAGCCGCGCCATGGCCGTACTGACCGATCCGGCCGAATGCGGCCCGGTGACGCTGTCGCTGTGCCAGGACGTCCAGGCCGAGGCCTACGACTACCCCGAGAGTTTCTTTGCCGAGCGGGTCTGGCACCAGCGCCGGCCGCGCCCGGATCGCCATGAGCTTGCCGCCGCGGTAGCGGCGCTGAAGGGCGCAAAAAAGCCGCTGGTGATCGCCGGCGGCGGTGTCCTCTATTCGCAGGCGTCGGACGAACTGGCGAAATTCGCCGAGAGCGCCGGCATCCCGGTCTGCGAGACGCAAGGCGGCAAATCCTCGCTGCCGGACGATCATCCGCTCAACATGGCGGCGGTCGGCGTCACCGGCACTTCTGCCGCCAACCGGCTGGCTGAGGAAGCCGATGTCGTACTCGCCATCGGCACGCGCCTGCAGGATTTCACCACCGGTTCGTGGGCGCTGTTCAAGAATTCCGGCAAGACCATCATCGGGCTCAACGTGCAGCCCTTCGACGCCGGCAAGCACCGCGCGCTACCATTGGTGGCCGATGCGGCCGAGGGCCTGGCCGAACTCAGTGCTGCGCTGAAGGGCTGGAAGGCGCCGGCAAGCTGGACCGACAATGCGTCCTCCGGCAAGAAGGCCTGGCAGGCCGAGGCGGCCAAGGTGACGGCCTCGACCAATGCCGCCTACCCGTCCGACGCGCAGGTGATCGGCGCCGTGCAGCGCGCCATGGGCTCCGGTGTGACGCTGCTGAATGCCTCCGGCGGCCTGCCGGGCGAGCTGCACAAATTATGGCAGGCTGGCGCGCCCGGCTCGTACCATGGCGAATATGGCTTCTCGACCATGGGCTACGAGATTGCCGGCGGGCTCGGAGCCAAGATGGCGAAGCCCGGCGAGGAGATCGTCGTCATGATCGGCGACGGCTCCTACCTGATGATGAACTCCGAAATCGCCACCTCGGTGATGCTCGGCCTCAAGCTCACTATCGTGCTGCTCGACAACAGAGGCTATGGCTGCATCAACCGGCTGCAGATGGCGACCGGCGGCGCCAACTTCAACAATCTGCTGAAGGACTCGCGCCACGAGGTTCTGCCCGACATCGACTTTGCCGCGCATGCGGCGAGCATGGGGGCGATTGCCGAGAAAGTGCCGTCGATCGCCGGGCTGGAAAACGCGCTGGCACAAGCCAGGAAGAATACGCGCACAACGGTGCTCGTCATCGACACCGACCCGCTGGTTTCCACGGATGCCGGCGGCCATTGGTGGGACGTGGCGGTGCCGGAAGTGTCTGTACGGCCGCAGGTCAACGCGGCGCGCAAGGCGTATGACGAAAAGCGGAAGATGCAGAGTGTGGGTGATTGAGGTCGGCGCTGCCCCTCACCTGCCTGCCGGCATCCTCTCCCCGTATAGGGACGGGGAGAGGGACGCTGTCACCACCGGTTTCGCCAATCACCGCCGTCGCAAGAAAGACGCCGAGGTCGCGGCTAGACCCCTTCTCCCCGTCACTATACGGGGAGAAGGTGCCGGCAGGCGGATGAGGGGCGGCGGCAACCAAAGGATAATTGTTCTAAACCGGAGTGACGACTTGAAAGCCAAACTGGGCATGTCCCCCATTGCGTGGTGGAACGACGATCTTGCGGAACTCAGCGATGATGTGTCGCTGGAAGAATGCCTGCGCCAGTCGCGCTCGGCCGGCTTCACCGGCATGGAGATGGGCCGGCGTTTTCCCAATGATCCCGAAATCATGCTGCCGATCCTGAAGGCATCCGACGTCACGCTATGCGGTGGCTGGTTCTCCGGCACGCTGGTCGATGGGGAGATGGCCGACAACAAGGATCGCATCCAGCCGATGATCGACCTGTTCAAGGCGGTGAATGCGCCTTGCATCGTTTATGGCGAAGTCGGCCGCTCGATCCAGGGCGACCGCTCGAAGCCGCTGGCGACCAAGCCGAAGCTGTCGGATGACGAGATGAAGGCTTACGCGAAACGCCTGACCGCGTTTGGCGAATGGTGCGCCGAACAGGGTATGCCGCTGTCCTATCATCACCACATGGCGGCGGTGGTCGAGACCGAGCCGGAACTCGATGCCTTCATGCGCTATTCCGGAGCCGGCATTCCGCTGCTGCTCGATGCCGGACATCTGGCATTCGCCGGCGGCGACGTGCTGCGTGCCATCGACAACCATCATACCCGCATCAGCCATGTGCATGTGAAGGACGTTCGCATGGGCGTGATCGAAAAGCTCGATCGCACCAAACAATCCTTCCTCGACGCGGTGGCGCTGGGCGCCTTCACCGTGCCGGGCGACGGCTCGCTCGATTTCGGCGCCATCGTGCAGCGCTTCGCCGACCATGGCTATGAGGGCTGGTTCGTGGTCGAGGCCGAGCAGGACCCGAAGAAGAACCCGCCACTCAGGATGGCACAGGTTGGCTACAAGGAATTGATGCGCGTCATGACCGCCGCCGGCTATACGGTCGAGACGCAAGGCTTTCCAAATGTCTAGTTTCCCAATGGCTGGTGCGACGGGTTCCCGGCGAGACCGATTGCTGTAGATTGGCCCTATGAAAGATTCCGAACACCCCTTCTTCCGGCCTTTGTGGCGGCGTGCCGCCATCGTCGCGGTCTGCGTCATCTGGTCGATCATCGAGTTCGCCACCGGCACGCCGTTCTGGGGCATGATCGCGCTCGGCTTCGCCGGCTACGCCGTCTGGCAGTTTTTTTATCTCTACAAGCCCGCTGACGAGGCGAAGCCTTCGGTCGAGCCCGAGCCGAAGGAGTAACTGATCGCATGCGTTGGCGACTAGCTTGCAGTGCTTCTCGTTTCGTCATCCTGGGGCGGAGCAAGGAGCGAAGCGACGCGGCGCAGACCCTAGGATGACGAAGTTGGAAGGGCGCCGGCCGAAGATTTGCGATGGCCCTTTCAAACAGGCGGCTTGGCTTCACGGAGTCCTTCAAGCCAACGGAATAGGAGACAAAAATGTCGAAGCTGCTCGTCAAAGCCGACAAAGGCCATGGCCGCGTCGCCCATGTGACGCCGAAAAGCGCCGGCTGGACCTATGTCGGTTTCGACCTGCATCGGCTGAAGCCGGGCGAAAGCGCCTCGGGAAACACCGAAGATCGTGAAGTCTGCCTGGTGTTCGTTACCGGCAAGGGCAAGGCTTCAGCCGGCGGCAAGGATCTCGGCCTGCTCGGCGAGCGCATGTCGCCCTTCGAGGGCAAGCCGTGGTCGGTGTATGTGCCTGAGGGATCGGATTGGTCGGTGACGGCGGACACCGGACTGGAACTCGCGGTCTGCTCGGCGCCGGGCCTTGGCGGCGGTCTGCCGGTTCGCGTCATCGGACCGGACGATCTCGGCCAGGAGGTGCGCGGCAAGGGCACCAACACACGCTATGTCACCAACATATTGCCGGAGGGCAAGCCGGCCGATTCGCTGCTGGTGGTCGAGGTGATCACGCCCGGCGGCCACACGTCGAGCTATCCGCCGCACAAGCACGACCGGGACAATCTGCCCGCTGAATCCTATCTTGAGGAAACCTACTATCACCGTCTCAACCCGCCGCAGGGCTTTGCCTTCCAGCGCATCTACACCGATGCCGACGAGAATGGCCATCGCGCGCTCGACGAAGCGATGGCGATCGAGGATGGCGATGTCGTGCTGGTGCCCGGGGGCTATCACCCCTGCGCCGCCTGCCACGGCTACGACCTCTATTATCTCAACGTCATGGCCGGACCGAAGCGGACGTGGAAATTCCACAACGCGCCCGAGCACGAGTGGTTGATGAAGGCCTGATCGGTCGCTGCGTGAGCACTCGCTCCCTGGTCCAGCACGAAAAAATCGTCGGCTAATGACCCCGCCGCAGCGTTTTGTTACCTGAAAGCCAGCAAGGCTTCGTCAATTCGTCATGGAAATCACCTATGGCAGCGAAGCTGACAAGGACTTTCCATGCGCTACGCCCTCTATTTCACCCCCCGGCAGGACGAGCCACTGGCGCGGATCGCCGCCGACTGGCTGGGCCGCGACGCGTTCGGCGCCGCGACGAGGCCGGTCGAAGCGGTGGCGGACCTGTCGGCGGCGGAAGTCGCTTTCCACACCGCTTCGGCGCGCCGCTATGGTTTCCATGCGACGCTGAAAGCCCCCTTCCGCCTGGCTGCCAACGAGACGGAAGCCTCGCTGCGCGCCGCACTCGACCAATTCGCCGAGGCGACGCCGGTGGTGACCATCCCGCGTCTCGTGGTCAGCCAGATCGACGGCTTCTTCGCACTGGTGCCGGAAGGGCCAGTGCCTGCGCTCAACCGGTTCGCCGATGACGTGGTGCGTGATTTCGACCGGTTTCGCGCACCGCTGAGCGAAGCGGAAATCGAGCGGCGCAGCCCGGATTCGCTGAAGCCGGCCGAGTTCCGCAATCTCTGCCAATGGGGTTACCCCTATGTCTTCGAAACCTTTCGCTTCCACATGACGCTGTCGGGCCGGGCGGGGTCACAGGAAAGCCCTCGTTTGCGCGCAGCGATCGACAGCCTGTTCGCGGAAGTGCTGCAACAGAAGGTGCTGGTGGATGCGCTGACCTTGTTTGTCGAAACCGAACCGGGTGCACCGTTCATGGTGCTCTCGCATCACGCGCTCGGGCGCCGCCCGGCCAGAAAAACCGCCTGAAGGACTGCCTGAAATGACCGCCGAGACTGTTCTCCACAATGCCCGCATCGTGCTTGCCGACGAGATCGTCGAAGGTTCGCTGGTGCTGCGCGACGGCTTTATCGCCGGCATCGAATCCGGCATCAGCCGCATCGGCGAGGATATGGGCGGCGACTATATCATTCCCGGGCTGCTCGAATTGCACACCGACCATCTCGAAGGCCACTACGCGCCGCGGCCCAAGGTGCGCTGGAACCCGATCGCCGCCGTGCTCGCCCATGACGCGCAGGTGGCGACCGCCGGCATCACCACCGTGCTCGACGCCTTGCGCGTCGGCATGGACGAAGACGCCGACCTGACATCGGCCGACATCCGCAAGCTGGCCGACGCGATCGAGGACAGTGTGAAGCAGGACCGTCTGCGCGCCGACCATTTCATCCACCTGCGCTGCGAGGTTTCGGCACCGGACTGCCTCAGGGCTTTCGCCAATTTCGACGGCGACGAGCGGGTCAAGCTGGCGTCGCTGATGGACCATGCGCCAGGCCAGCGCCAGTTCGTCGATCTCGAGACCTATGCCTACTATTACCAGCGCAAGCTGAAGCTGACCGATCGCGACTTCAAGCTGTTCTGCGAAAAGCGGATGGCCGAATCGGCGCGCAATTCGGCGCCGAACCGGGCGGTGATATCAGCCGCCTGCCAGGAGCGCGGCATCGTGCTGGCCAGCCACGACGACGCCACGTCAGGCCATGTCGACGAGGCGATCGAGCAGGGCGTGCGCGTCGCCGAATTCCCGACCACGGAAGAGGCCGCCAGGGCCTCGAAAGAGGCCGGGATGGGTGTGCTGATGGGCGCGCCCAACGTCATGCGCGGCGCCTCGCATTCGGGCAATGTATCGGCCCGTACGCTGGCCAGCGACGGCCTGCTCGACATCTTGTCGTCCGACTACATTCCCTTCAGCCTGATCCAGTCGGCGTTCTTCCTCGGCGATGTCGTCGAAGGCATTTCCCTGCCGCAGGCCGTCGCCATGGTCTCGAAGAACCCGGCCGATGCGGTTGGCCTGACCGATCGCGGCGTCATCGAACAGGGCCGCCGCTCCGATCTGGTGCGTGTGCGTGTCGACGACCATGTCCCGGTGGTGCGCACCGTGTGGCGGCAGGGAAGCCGGGTCGCATGATGGTGTCGGCGTCGATCGAGCGGGAATTGTCGGCCGAGACGTTTCCGATCCGCGATGGCGTTTTCGTCGCCGTCGTCGGCCCAAGCGGCGCCGGCAAGGACACAGTGATCGGCTACGCCCGCGTCCGCTTTGCCGATGAGACAAGGCTGGAGTTCGTCCGCCGCGTCATCACCAGGCCGAGCGATGTCGCCAGCGAGGACCACGACACGCTGGCCGATGCCGCCTTCGTCGAGGCCGAAGCCGATGGCGCCTTCGCCATCTCCTGGGAAGCGCACGGCTTGCGCTACGGCATCCCCGCCGATGTCGACTGGTCCGTCGCCAATGGCCGTGTCGCTGTCGCCAATGTGTCGCGCGCGATCATCCCCTCCTTGCGCGAACGCTATGCCAATCTGGCCATCGTCGAGATCACCGCCTCGCCTGAAGTGCTGGCCGAGCGGCTGGCGATGCGCGGTCGCGAGTCACGCGGCGAAGTGCTGGCGCGGCTGGCGCGCAGCGCCAATGTCACTCTGTCCGGGTCCGGCGTCACCTCGATCGACAACAGCGGCCCGCGCGAAGCCGCCGGCGAACGCTTCGCCGAGGTGCTGCGCAAGGCGATGGCTTTTTCCGACATGTCGGGCCTGATCTAGATCGTCGGCTCCTGACGCCTCGTTCACGCGATGGGCGCTTTAAGCCCCAAGCGCAAAGGGCATCAGCGACACCGTGCCAGCCGAACTTTCACCTGGGGCGAGTACGATGGTGCCCTCGTCCGGATCGCTCCATCCGCCCCGGTTGAAAGCACCGGAGGCCATGGTCTGCGGTTCGACGCAAAAATAAGGCTTGGCCGGGTCGGCGTACAGCATCAGGTGCTTGAAGATCGGATCGGCCTTGATGCGCAAACCCGCGCCGCGCGCCGGAAAGCGAAGCGTCGCCTCACCCGTCCAGCCGCCATAATCATTGTTGCGCCAGCCGGCGGGTAAAGGCCGGCTCTCGGCGAAGTCGAGTTCGGGCGCAAGCACTATCGGATCGCCGGCGATGCCTTGCGGTTCCTCCAGATAGAACCGCGCGGCCTTGAATTGCAGCGTGACGTCCGGGTCGCGATCGAACCAGGGATGCAGGCCGAAACCAAACGGCATGGAAACCGGCCCCGTGTTGGTCAGTGTCATGGTCACGTCGAGGCCTTCTTCAGACAGCACGAAAGCCTGCGTCGCGTGATAGGAGTAGGGTTCGAGGCCGGCTGCGATATCCAGCGACAGCGTTGCCTGGGCGTCGCCCGTCTCAGTGACAGTCCAGGGGTGTTTCCAGCCGCTGCCATGCACGTTGATGGTTTCGGGCGGATTGTTGGGCTGGACCCGCCAGCGCTTCGCTCGAAACTCGAAGGTATTTCCGGCGATGCGGTTGGCGTAGGGCATCATCGGGAACATGGCAACGCCAAGCACGTTGCCCGCTTCGCGGTCTTCATCGGAAATCCGGCGCATGAGATCGATGCCACGCCAGCGCAGCGCGCTGAGGCTGCCGCCGATGCGCGGCACCAGTGCGACCTCAAGCGCGCCGGCCCTGAGCGTCAACGGTTCAGGAATTGCAGCCATCGCCCGCCATTCGCCGCGAGGCGCTATTCCGCGGCCGCGCCGGCAGCGCTTTTGCGGGTGGCGTCGACCATCAGCCGCCGTTCCCGGAACACGCCCCATTGCTGGTCGACCAGCACGCCGATGAGGATGACGCCGCCCATCACCGCGAAGTTGAGCGAGGACGGGATGCCGAGCAGGTTGACGAGGTTCTGCAGTTCCTGCAGCAGCACCGTGCCGAGGATGACGCCGATCAGCGAGCCTTCACCGCCGCGCAGCGAGAAGCCGCCGAGCACGGCGGCGGCGATGGCGTAGAGTTCGTAGAACTGGCCGTGGCTGGCCGGTGAGATCGAGCGCGTGTACATGGCGAAATAGATCGCCGACAGCGCCGTCAGCACGCCGCAAATGACGTAGGCGGCGATGACGACGCGGCCGGTGCGGATGCCGGAATATTTCGCCGCCTCCTCGTTCTTGCCGATGGCGTAGAGATAGCGGCCGAACACCGAGCGGTGCAGCACCACCCACATGACGATCGAGATGACGATCAGCGCGATGAAGCTGTTGGGAACGCCATAGGAGCGCCCGGCGGTGAGGAATTCGAGGTCGGGAAAATTCTGGCCGAAGGCAAAACCCGCGGTGCCGTCGGCGGTGTAGAAGCGGGCGACGCCGCGGTAGATCAGCAGGCCGCACAGGGTAACGACGAAGGGCTGCAGCTTGAGCCTTGTGATCAGCCAGCCATGCGCCAGGCCGATGATGGCGCCAAGCACCAGGATGAGCACGAAGGCCAGCGGCCATTCCATGCCACGCACGGCGATGAAGTCGATGAACAGCGTGCCAAGCAGCGCGACCACCGAGCCGACCGACAATTCAATGCCGCCGGTGATGATGACGAAGGCCTGGCCGATCGACAGGATGCCGAACAGGCCGATCAGGTTCGAGGTGTTGGCGAGGTTGATCGGCAGCAGGAAGCGCGGATTGATGATCGCCACGATCGCCCCGACCACCAGGATCAGGATCAGCAGGCCGAGATCTTTCTTGCTCATCGTCTTCTCCCCAATGCCTGAGCGGATCGCGTTTGCGCGGCCCGTGGCAAGAACTATTTCGGCTGCTTGCCGACCGCCAGCAACAGCACGTTTTCCTGGCTGAACCGATCCTTGTCGAGAATGCCCGAGATTTGGCCCTCATGCATGACGGCGATGCGGTCGGACACGCCGATCACCTCTTCCATGTCCGACGAGATCATCAGCACGGCGACTCCGGCATCGGCGAGCGCCCGCATCAGCCCGTAGATTTCCGCCTTGGCGCCGATGTCGATGCCGCGCGTCGGCTCGTCGAGGATCATCACTTTCGGGTTCATGGCCAGCCATTTGCCGAGCACGACCTTCTGCTGGTTGCCGCCCGACAGCGTGCCGGTGCGCGTCTGCACCGAAGGCGCCTTGATGCCGAGATCCTTCTTCTGCTTCTCGGCGGTGGCGGTCTCGGCGTTCGAGGACACCAGCGAGCGGCGCGCATGCGCCGGCAGATTGGGCAGCGAAATATTCTGCGCGATCGACAGGTCGAGCAGGATGCCGGTGAGCTTGCGGTCTTCCGGCACCAGGAAGATGCCATGCGCGACGGCGTCGGCCGCCGAAGCCAGCGCCAGCGGCTTGCCGTCGAGTTCCAGCGCGCCGCCGAGCTTCGAGTCGATGCCGAAGAACACCCGCGCCAGCTCGGTGCGGCCGGAACCGACAAGACCGGCAAGGCCGAGGATTTCGCCGCGCCTGACGTCGAGATCGACCGGCCGGCCGGGATAGGCAGGTGTGCGGATGGCCTTGGCCGAAAGTGCTACGGCGCCGGGCGCACGCGCCGCTTCGGAGGCTTTTTCACGCTCCTTCAGCATGCGGCCGATCATCAGCTTGACCATCTGGTCGTGGCCGATGTCGTGCTTGCCCAGCGTACCGGCCAGCATGCCGTCGCGCAGCACGACGACGCGGTCGGCGACGCGCTCGACCTCGTGCAGGCGGTGCGAAATGAAAATGACGCTGATGCCGTCGGCCTTCAGCGCCTTGATGACGTCGAGCAATTTGTCGGTCTCGGCGAGCGGCAGGCTGGATGTCGGCTCGTCGAGGATGACCAGCCGCGCCTCGATCGACAGCGCCTTGGCGATCTCGACCATCTGCTGCTGCGCCAGCGACAGGGTCGCGACCGGCGTGTCGGCGGAAAAATTGGCGCCGACGCGCTTCAAAAGCGGCGCCACCATGGTGCGCAGCTTGGCGCGGTCGACGAGTTTCAGCGGCCCGGCGCGCAACGGCTCGCGGCCGAAGAAGATGTTGGCGGCAACGTCGAGATTTTCGAACAAATTGAGTTCCTGGTGGACGAAGGCGATGCCCGAACCCAGGCTGGCTTCGACGGAGAGCCTGTCATGCGCGGCGCCGTCGACGGTGATCGTGCCGCTGTCGGGCCTGGTGACGCCGCCGAGGATCTTCATCAAGGTCGATTTGCCGGCGCCGTTTTCACCGACGAGGCCGATGACCTCGCCCGGCCTGACCTCCATGGAGAAGCCGTCCAGCGCCACGACGCCCGGATAGGTCTTGCGCACGTTCTCGAGGCTGAGGAACGGGGCGGTCACGGATGCAGCAATGGATGTGTCGGAATAGTTCATCATGCCTGACAGCGATTGGCGGAACGGCCTCCCCGCAGACTGACGGGCCTTGGGAGGCCCGTCAATAAAAAGCGAGGCGTCGCGCTGCCCCTCACCCTACCCCTTCCGGGGCGAGCCACTTGTCTCGCCCGTCCTTCGGACCCCCGTATAGAGACGGGGCGAGGGGGATTGCCAGCGTTGGAGCGCTTCCCTTCTCCCCGTCACCATACGGGGAGAAGGTGCCGGCAGGCGGATGAGGGGCGGCGCTAACGACGATCAGTTTCCAGACATCGCCTTCAGATTGGCGGCGTAGGCGTCGACGTCATCCTTGCCGATGATCTTGGTCGGGATGATGATGAGGTTGCCTTCCGGGATGCCCGACTTGTCGCCCTTGAGATAGGCCGCCATCAGCTTCATGCCCTGATAGGCCCATTCGAAGGGCTGCTGCACGACGGTGGCGGCAACGGTGCCTTCCTTGACGCCGCCCAGCGTGATCGGATCGTCATCGAAGCCGACGACGGTGATCGAGCCGAGCTTGCCGGCATCGCGCAGCGCTTCATAGATGCGCGGCGTGTTGTAGGAGTAGAAGCCGACCATGCAGGTGACGTCGGGGCTGGCGACCAGCGCGTCCTCGACATTCTTCTTGGCGCGCGCCTGGTCGATGTCGTCGCCGCGCACGTCGATCAGCTCGATCTTGGTGCCGGCGAGGCCGTCCTTCATGCCCTGGATGCGCTCCTTGGCATTGTCGGCGCCGAGCAGGCCGACGAAGCCGAGGCACTTGCCGCCATTGGGCATCGCCTTCTTGGCGATTTCGGCCGCCTGCTTGCCGGCATCGACATTGGACGAGCCGATATAGGCGACGCGCTTGGTCTGCGGGGCGTCCGAGTCGGTGGTGAACAGCGCTGTTTCCGAGGCGATCTTGTTCAACCCGTCGGTCGAGGTCTTGGGATCGACGGCCGAGACCATGATGCCCTTGACGCCTGCGGTCACCAGATCGTCCATCAGCCGCTGCTGGATGGCGACCGAGGACTGCTCGGGATATTTGAGCTCAAGATTGTAGTCGGGCAGTTCGCCCTGCGCCTTCTTGACGCCGGCTTCGGCGGCCTTCCAGAAATCGGAAGCGCCGTTGACGACGAAGGCCAGCGTCGGCTTGTCTTGGGCGCGCGCGATGGCCGTGGCCGACAGGCCAAGCAGCAGCGCGGTCGCGGCTACGGATGCATTGCGTATCAATGATTTCATGTTCAACCTCCCGTTTGGCTCAGTCGTTGGACCGGCCGATCTTGCATTAACCTGATTTTGGCACTGACCTGATTTGCCGTTTGCAGCGTGGACGCCCTCCTCCTCAAAGGGGTTCCCGGCACCGAAGAATGGCGTCGTTCCAGCCACGATCATGGACCTTAGAGACTCATCCTTCGTTCGTAAATAGTCCGATTTGTCTGACATATCACATATCCGAGACAAGGCTTGCGGAAGTAGTATCCGCTCGCCACCGGGCCATTTTTCGTACTCTCCCGCCGCCCCGGACGTGAGCGGCCGGACGCGACGGATTGACGGTACAGCGCATTTTTGTATTAGTAAACAGTATTAGTTCCGGGCCAATGCCGGCGATTTCACGGTGTATACGCCCGCGAGCCGTCGCCACGGCTGAGCCGCAGCCCAAGCCTTTCCCCCTTTGAGTTTTGGCTTGTATGGCGATGCGTGGCAGATGGACCTGCGGCATACTAATAGTTATAAACGGCTTTGACGTTATCTCTATGAATCGACGGCGTCACGCCACCTTGCCGGCCTGACCGGCCTGCCAGACTGGGATTTGCCATGAGCGAGACGACGGATCGGGCCAGCGACACGGCGAGGCGGCGCAAGGCGCCGGCCAAGGGCGCCAAGGGCCGCGTCACCATGATCGACATCGCCAGGGCGGCCGGCTGCTCGCAGGCGACCGTTTCCTTCGTGCTCAACAATTCGCCAGGGATCAAGCTGTCGCAGCAGACTCGCGAGCGGGTGATCGAGGCCGCGCGGACCCTTGGCTACACCGCACCCGCCTTCTCGGCCCTTCACCCGGCGTTGCCTGCCTTCGGGGGGCCTGCCTTCGAAGGACTGGACGGGGTGATCGGCTTCGCCGTCGACCAGCTCGCCACCAGCCCGGAAGCCGTGATCGCCATCGAGGGCGCGCGCCAGGCCTCGTGGAATGCCGGCAACGTGCTTCTGGTGGCGCAGACGCTGGGCGATTCCGTCATGGAGCCGCGCGCCATTTCAGCACTCACCAAGCGGGGCATTTCGGCGCTGATCTACATGACCATCTTCACCCGCGAGATCACGGCGCCCGACTATCTCTACGGTCTCGACATCCCGGTGATCCTGCTCAACTGCTACACGGCGGACTACGCCTTCCCTGCCGTGGTGCCGAGCGAGATCGCCGGCGGCCAGAGCTCGACCCGCCATCTGATCAGCCACGGCCACCGCCGCATCGCCACCATCACCGGCGAGCCGTGGATGCAGGCGGCCCAGGACCGGCTGAAAGGCTACCGCCGCGCGCTCGCCACCGCCGACATCCCGTTCGATCCCGAGCTGGTGGTCGAGGGCGACTGGTCGGCCAGCGCCGGCTACGCCGCGACCGTCAAGCTCTTGGCGCTGAAGGACCGCCCGACCGCCATCTTCTGCCAGAACGACCGCACCGCGATCGGCTGCTACGAAGCGCTGAAGGAAGCCGGCCTGCACATCCCTGGGGACATTTCCGTGGTCGGCTACGACGACGAGGAGATCGCCAGGCATCTGTTCCCGCCGCTGACCACCTCGATCCTGCCGCACATGGCGATGGGCCAATGGGCGATCGAACAGCTGGAAGCGCCGGCGGCACCTGGACGGGGGCGATATCCGATCACGAAGCTGGAGTGCCCGCTGGTGGAGCGGGAGAGTGTGCGGGGGGGGGGCGTCGACCTAATTCCAGTTACCCATCACACCTAAATCACTGAACGTGTTGATCGGCGCGTTGACTGCTAGACGTCGGCCGCAACAAGCTGCGGCCAAGACAACGAAGCCACTCTTCCAGCGAGACGTCCTTCTGGCCTAGCGGACCTGTGATCGCCGGCAAAAACATCTTCTCACCTATGTGCTCTCCCAAGGACCGGTACGCCTCGAACTGGGTTTCGGAGAAGAACTGATCGGCCGTCGAGTGGTGTGGAAATGCCGGCTCATCTAGCTTGTAGCGCCTGAGATACTCTCCCTCGTTGCCCGTCAAGGACAGCTTTGTGTAGAGCAGGTAACCGATTTCCCGAGCCTGATTCGGTCCCTGCGGGTAGAATATCCGGCAAAGCTGAAAGTGTGACCGGCTATAGCCCGCTTCTCCAAGCCTCAAGTCGTCCAAGTTTAGATCAAGGACGATTCCGAAATCGATATAGGCGAGCCGTTGCAGGTTCGTTAGCGCGTGGAATGTCATCGTCGGGTCATTCTCGCCGTCAACAGCTACAATAAAGCGGCATCTACGCTTCAGCAACTCGTAGACACCTAAGTTCTCGATATGACCGCCGTCAGAGATATTGAGAAATGCGCCATGTTCGTCGGCCGTGGAGGTCATTTCTTTCACCAGCTGCCATAGCCCCGGCCCTCGTGACGTGCTCCCTGGTCTGCGGAGCCAGATTCCCAATCGAAGATTGAGTGCTGTGAGCCAGAAGCTAGCGTAGCGTTTGGTCCGCAGGCCCATTTGCGGTGAGACCGCCGCGCCGGATAAGGCGATGGTGGATCCCAGATCGAGGTTGGCATTGGACTTTTCCCAGCTGGAGGTTTCGAGATAGCCGAGGACACCTGCACCTGCTGCCACAGGCGTGATCGCGAACACATCCGACAGGCGCCCGCGCATGACCGGATCTTTTGATTTTGGAACGTTCAGCGCGCAGTTGATGATGGGAAATAGAGCCCGGCGTCCGTCGAACGTACTCAGGTTCATCGGGTCTGCGGGCTCACCCGAGGGACGAAGCAGGAATGCATCTGACAGCTTGGCGCGGTAGTAATGATGCAGTGACGCGACATTGATGTCGAGAAATAGCCAAAGGAAGAAGAGGATGGCTGCCGCCAACCCTGCAGAGAAGATGCCGGTCGATGGGCCGCTATCAACAAAGAAGGTGTAAAAAAGAGACTCGGTCGTCAGCAGAAACAAGACTGAAAATGCCATCAGGAATGCTGGACGCAGCCGATTGAACTGTGAGATTATCGCCCCAGCCGCGACGAAGCCGGAGATGGTCAGTGCGAGCCAGGTCAGAATGGCACCGAGTGTAACCGGTGCGTAGGTGATGCTCGTTTGTGTGCCCACGACGAACAGACCTGTGAGGTAGCGCACGCTAGCGTGGAACAGCTGCAGGACGAAAACGGCAAGCGGCAAAAGAAATAGGACGCCAAAAAACGACATCAAAAAGGATGGTTTGTTGTCGCGGTAGAACGTCTTGCTTGCCAGCGGAATTATCAGAATGCCGCTCACAGCAGCGATCGGCAGAAATGCGGAGAACATATCCGTCACGTTTCCTGGAATGAAATTGCCGGTAGCAAACTCGCCATACGCAAAGATGGCGATCAACAGTGAGATCACCAGTAGATTTATGAAGATTCCGTGCGCCTGGATCGTCCCGAGCGCTAGGCGTTCGAGAAACGAACCCGACAGGTAGCTGGCGCCGTGACGAACTTTTCTGAGGATAAGCGACTCGCCTTCATCCCTCTCGAATGGTTGTTTGTTCGCAGCCAGCCCGAAATGAGGGTCATTGTCCGATCCGCCGAGAAGCTGTGTCAAGAAACCAGCGGCAAATCCGCCGCCGGAAACACTAGAGATATAGTCGAACTGCGGCAGAAGATTTCTGCGCGCGAGAGCCGCCAGCACGCCGATCGCAAATGTAGCGCTTCTAATGCCCCCGCCAGAGAGCGCCAATCCCGCAGCCCAGCTCCGTTCCGGATCGATCTGGTACTGGCGTCGTCGAGCCAGGACAAGATCCCGCTCCTGCGCCGCCAGGTTGTCGGCACCGCTACGAGCCCCCATGGGGCGCCACGCAGGAGCTAGTTGCATCTCGGCGTCAATAGTTGCGTGCTGGGAGTTCGCATCGTGAGATGCAGAGTAGCCGTCATGTCCGGCGATCATCTGCAATGCCCTATCTAGGTCGAGCAAGGCAAGCTGTACGACCTCTAAGTCTGCCCTGAACTCGTCGCTGGTGTCCAACGCGCGGAGCCCGCCTGCGTGGCTGATGGAATGCCATCGGGCGGTGAAAGGGCGCACCCTGGAGTTCAAGACGTGCCAGCCGACAATTTCGAAGGTGCTGCAGCCGAGGTTCGACGAGCAGAAAGATCTAGTCTTACCGAACAGTTCGAAAATGCTGGCGAGCGCAGCCTCTTCGACGCCTTGGCTGTAATCGAGATGCTGGGTGGCTACCCGTGAGATAAGTTCGATGTGGAGCGACTGGGCTGCACTTTGATCGGCCTCTTTTGGCGCCCACGGCCTGTGGCCATACTGCTGGAAGAACGACACATCGAATGCCGAGCTTGGCGCGAATGCAGGACGTAGCTTTGTTTCCCATGTTTCTGGGCTGTTGTCTGCCAAGGCTGCCCTCTCCTATCGATTTTTCAGAATCTGCTGCCGACGACATAAGGATTACTAGCGTTTGTACGCGACTCGTTACACAATGTGACACAATATAAGTGGATTCGCAGGACTCTCTGGGAGTTTCGAAAGATGTCGAAGCGTCGACACGTGTTTATCAGCCACCACCATGCTGACGATGATCATGTGACCAAACTGAGCAGCTTGCTTGGCCGCAACGGTTTCGAGATTCGCAATAGCTCGATCCGCGCGAAGCCGTCCAACCAAGCCCGTCTGGACGCGAAAAAAATTCCAGAAAGAACACTCAAGCGGCTGTTGCGGATGAAGATGTCATGGGCAGGAACCGTGATCGTTCTGATCGGTAAGGAAACGCATCAACGCCCATGGGTGAACTGGGAAATCAACAAGGCAAATGAACTGGGGAAACGCATTGTCGGTGTCTACACATATGGAGGGACGAAGGCAGACATCCCGCCCGCGTTCGAGAAATACGGAAACGCTCTGGTGAACTGGAACTCTGCCAGCGTTATCGACGCCATCGAAGGTAAAGACAGTCCTTTCGAGGACCCAGGCAGCAGCACGCCGCGCGAACCCGTGCATGCCGCTCCAACGTCGCGGTGCTGAAGCCTCTATGCCCAACGTCTACATGTACGTGGTTGCGAGAGATTTTGGTTTTGCCCCCAATCCTTTTCACGGTGCGTGCACGCTCGCGACATGCAAACCCAGGATCCGCAAGACGGCTCAGATTGGCGATTGGGTCATTGGCATGGGCGGTGCAAAACTGAAAGCGGTCGGTCGGTGCATTTACGCAATGCAGGTGACCGACACGCTCACCTTCGACGCCTACTGGCACGGTCCCGAGTACCTCTGCAAGCGGCCAGTCCGCAACGGGAGTCGCAAGACGATCATGGGTGACAATATTTACCATCAGCCGGCAGGAACTACGGCTTGGGTCCAAGAAGATTCTCATCACAGCCAGATAGACGGCAGCCCTGAACCGTCCAACATCAAGAACGATACCCAGACAAACCGGGTGCTGATCTCGCGCAATTTCTATTATTTTGGTGATGCGGCCCCTGCAGCTCCAAATCACATTCTCACTCATCTCGGTTATTTTAATGGGATTGGCCACAGAAAATTCACATTAGCAAAAGCCCAACCGTTGCTGGACTGGATGCACGCCGAATACAAAGGACGCGCCAACACCGTTATCGGCGATCCATATCAATTCATGAAGAGCGGTTCGCGCTATTCAAAGCGCATGGACAAAATTGTTGATTAGCACAAAAAGGTTTTCCATGGTGAGCGAGTTTTCTGCAGGAACTCTGACGCTTGATGGGTACCAGAAAGCTGCCCACAAAACAGACAAGCTCTTCAAGACCGACCAGGGTCTGTCCTTCCCTCTTCTCGGCCTTTTTGGGGAAGCAGGTAGCATATTGAGCGAAGTAAAAAAGAAGCAGCGGGATAAGACCGCATATATTGGCTACCAGAAGACAGTCATCGAGGAGTTCGGCGATACGCTGTGGTATCTGAATGCGATAGCCTGCAGGTCGAACATCAGCCTCGCCTATATAGGACACAACATTGATCGGCCGGTCGAAGATTGGCAATTTTCCGCTCCCGAGGACCTCAAGTTTATCGATCTGCAGAAATCTGTTGGAACCAAGGCGTCTGAACCGAGCACCCAGTTTGAAAGGCGCTTGGTGAAGCTGGCCTCAGAGGTCGGGCTTCTGGTCGTCGATTTTCAGGCCGGCCGCCTGGAAGACAACCAGGCCTCCATTGTTGGCAGGCTCGTTGCGATTCTGCGCAACCTAAGGGATGCCGCAGAGGAAGCCGGGCTCAGCTTGGCTGATGCGGCAGCGGAAAATCTCCTGAAGTCGTATGAACGCTGGCCACAGCAGAAGCGTTATCCGCCGCTGTTGGACGCAAATTTCCCCGAGCACGAACAATTTCCTCGGAAGTTTTCCCTGACCCTCGTCGAAAATGGCGAACCTGGGAAGAGGCAGGTTACGCCTTTCTATGCAGGGAGCCCGCTCGGCGACAAGTTGACGGACAACCGCATGGAAGACGACGACTATAGATTTCACGATGCTTTCCACATGGCATTCGCCGCGAAACTCGGATGGTCACCCAATCTGAGGCGCCTTTTGAAGCGCAAGCGAAAGAGCGTTCCGAAAATCGACGAGGTCGAGGATGGCGCGCGTGCGGTGTTGATCGAAGAGGGCGTTTCAACCTGGGTGTTCAATCACGCCCAGCGCTTGAATCTGTTCGAGGGTGTTCCCGCGCTCGACTATGGCCTTCTGAAAACGGTCAGAGAATTCGTTGAAGGCTACGAGGTCGCGAGCATGCCGCTGTGGCTTTGGGAGGAGGCCATCTTGTCGGGCTACGAAGTCTTCCGCGAACTTCAGGCCAACCGGGGCGGCGTTGTTACTGCCGACCTCGAAAATAGGACGCTCGGCTACTCCACGAATTCGTGAGTTTTAGGTGAGCGACAGCGACAGTTGCGGGTTGTTGGATCTATCTTTCGGCAGTTTGTAGAGCGTGGCGATCCCGGTGATAAACTCGGCCTGCCCTCCATAACTCGGGTGTCTCACTCCAACCGCGGCAATATCTAGATCTGCCAACGCTTTTTGAGCATCCTTGCCGATGGCAACTACATGCCGTGGGTTCAAAGTCCGCAGGAGCCATACCAGCAGGCTCCGGCAAGCCTGGCGCTCCGCCCTTGTGTGGCATCTGTTGGAAAGGGGGTCGCCTTCCTCGTGGGGATGAAGGGGAAACACGTTCCAGAGGAACACGGGGCGCCCTATACTCTCCAGCATGCTCCAAATGATCGTCGCGGTGCGCTCCGCCACCATCGGCCCTTTCGTCGCGCGGGAAAGCGAGGTGCAGCCGAAGATCGCAGCATGGGATGACAAATGGGCCTCGTCTGTCAGAGGAAGCCCAGTTCGCCTTCCGCCACGATAGCCCAGGTCCCGGCCGATCCAGAGCGAATCGATTCCGTTCATTGTCGCGGCGAGGAGTATCGCCTCCAAGTTCTTGCGCCGGATAGCCGGGGCGTCGTCAACATCGTGAACGGCGCACTTCTCAGAATAGGGATTGAAGGCGTGAGGAAAGCTGAGTCCCGAAAGATCATCGAGAAAATCGTTGACGTTCACGCCATCAATCTCCGATCTGGCAAAATCAAGGGTGCGCACCGTTGCAAACTGCGGCTACTCCGACGCAGATCTCATGCTGAGCACGATCTATGACACAAAGCTGATGGCGAGGGAATCAGGCACCGCAGCGCTACGAAAATTGAAGTTGGATTGATCCAAACCTGTGATCAGTGGGCATCAGTTTTATCCTGTGAGCAGATGACGCGCCAGTGAGAGCGTGGCGGCGCAATCTTTAAAGCAGCGTTCTGAGGCCCATGCCGCCGGCCAACGTTCCGGTGGTTTGCGCGAACAGGCGGCTTCCGGGATAACCTAAAATACCTCAACCGAGCTGAGACACCACCAAACCCGGTGTCCGGAATGGACCGTGACAATGTTGGCGCACCCGACAGGATTCGAACCTGTGACCTCTGCCTTCGGAGGGCAGAATTCCCTATGCCGATTTCGCCTTTGCCTTCCGTGCCTTAGCCGATGCCGCCTTTGTGGCCTGTACGCGTCCTGTACGAAGGGCGGCTTGTACCTTGCCTGTTGCATCCTCGGCGTGCGTATAGGTTTTCTGCATCAATGCAAGGTCTGCCCAGCGGCCGGCTGACGCCACGGTGCGCGGATCGAGCTTCTGGCGCACCAGCATCTCGGTACCGAAGCCGTGCCGGCCGGCGGCGTGCGGCATGATCTCGGCAATGCCGGCTCGCTTGCATGCCGTCTTCCAAGCCTTGTAGACGCCGTCCTTGTTGGCGTAGCCGAACACGCGGGCCTCCTTCATGCGCGTCTTTCCGTGCGGGCCTTTGCGCGGGCGGCGCGGCGGAAGATTGGCGATCTCGACAACCAGGTCCATCGGTATGTCGACCCACTGCTCTTCCATGCCTTTGGCTTCCGGCATCCAAACGCGGGCATTCTGCAGGTCGAGGTCCGCCGGCCTGAGTGCGACTGCCTGGCTGATGCGCGCGCCGGTGACGAACATGAAGTGCGCCATCGCGGCCTGGTAGCGGTTCGCCTCGGCACGGAATGCGAGCAGCCACTCCCATGAGCCCGGCACCTTCTCGACGCGGCTTTTCTTGCCGCGGGCGCGATCCTGTTTCAGGCGGTCTGCTTTGGAATAGGACTTGATGCGGATCGGCGGGCATTTACCGAGATCATGCGCATTGTTGATCACTGCGCGCACCGGGGTGACGACGTGGCGCTGCCATGTGTCGGTCGAGCCCAGCGGGTAGAGCAACGCGCCAAGGTTGCGCACCTCCTGCGGCGTGATCGAAGCCACGGCGCGGTCCTCGATGTTCGGCAGGATCCTGGCCAGATCGCCGGCTTCCATAGGATTGGCCGGATAGAGGAGTACCGCGTCGGCGAAACTTAGCGCCCTTTCGTCTCCAACGAGATCACGTTTGATCTCTTTGAGCTCGAAGGCCGCGATTGCCGCTTCGGCGTCCTTTTTTGGCGCTGCGACAGGTACGCAAGAGCTTTGTCGGTAGTATTTGCCGCCCGGTATCCGGTCGATCCGTCCCTTGAACCACCACCATCCGTCGCGTTCGTAGGGTTCGAGGGGCAAGGTTCCATCTCCTGAAACAGGCGGTCCATGTGTTCCGGCAAGAGCATCATCACTTTGCCGAGCATCCGGCAAGCCCCGAGCCGCCGCGCGTCAAAGCGGATCGTCCTGGCCGACAGGTGGATGCCTCGCATGGCAAACACTTCAACCCATTCTTCCGGGGTCTTTCCGGCTTCGAGGATGAGGCAACTCATGATGCAGCCTCCAGCCCCAAACTGCGCATGAGGTTGCGGCAGTCGGCCCATCCGGCATGGCCGGTCCATGCCGCCAGAAACTTTTGCAGCCGCTCATTATCTCCGGCGCCGCGATAGGCCCGGATCTTGCGCCGGGCTCGGGTGACGCTGTCGCGGCGCAGCAGTTTGTGTGTCGCCCAGATGCGGTAGCCGACGAAGTTTATGCCACGGGCGGCGGGCTGGATGCTCCACTTCGAGAAGCGCAGCCCGAGCCGCTCACGCGAGAGCTGTTCGATAGACATGCGGACGCGCTGCAGATGTTCCGACGAGCGGCCAAGGATGACGATATCGTCCATGTAGCGATACCAGTGCCGCTCGCCGAGATCCTGCTGCAGATGCCGGTCGACGATGCCGCCATAGACATTGGCGAAGATCTGGCTGACCAGGCTGCCGATCGGCAGGCCGATTCCGTCGCGCGGCAACATAGCCTCGATCAGGCGAAGCGTGGCACGGCAGGAAATCTTGGCCTCGATCAGCCGCCACAGCACAGCTCGGTCGATCGAAGCGAAGTATTTGGAAAAGTCCGTCTTCAGGACGAACAGCGGTTCATCGTTTCGCGTCAGCCGGCGGATGTCGGCCTGCAGCATGTGGGCGGCTGCATGCGTGCCCTTGCCCGGCCGGCAGGCGAAGGTGCGTGGAAGCAAGGTGGCGTCGAAGATCGGCGCGATGATTTTGAACAGCGCGTGCTGGGCGATGCGATCCCGGAACGGCAGCGCCGAAATGGTGCGCAGCTTCGGATCGAAGATGTTGAATTGATGCGGCTCGCCCTGGATATAGGCGCCACTGGCCATATCGCTGGCCAGTCGTTCCAGATTGAGGATGGAGAATTCCTTGAACTCCAGTCTGGCCGGCGTCAGCCGCTTGCCGCGCGAGGTCAGCCGCAGCGCCTCGAGCATGGTGGCGTCGGCGGTGATCGCGCCAATCAGGTTTCGGTGCTTCTTCCCCATGAGCGGATTCCAAGCCTTGCTTGCCGGTCGCGGGTTTCGACGGGTGGTGCCCGCTACTCCCCGCTGTACCGGACCCAGAAGTGTGTTCGCCGAAGCCGGATGACCGGGCTGACCACCCCGCCGCGCCTGACCGAAACCAGGCACGGCAAAAGCAGAGTGCCGGCGCGGCCGTGACCGGCGCCGAGCAAGAAAAGGATCGTCACTGCGGCCCCGCGCGGAGATGTTGTCGTTCGAGTTCTCCGGCCAGTAGTCCAAGTTCGCGTAGCGGGAGCCGGCTTTCGAGCCGTTGATCCACGAGCCGCCGAAGATGGACGCGCGCCGCATCATTTCCCCGTTCACCCGTTGCCCTTGGCGGACTTGATCCATGCCCCGAGCATCGCGCCGGCTTCAGCCAGCAGGCGAAGCGTCGCCTTGTGCTGGTTAGGCGTGATGATCTTGAGCTTGCGATCTGCCGCGAAGCGCAACCAGAAGCGCAGCGTCGCCAGGTTGGCGTCCGCCGCGTAAAGCTTTGATGGCTGCCGTGACTTCGCCGCCTGGTAGAACAGGCCCACCTGGTCGAACAGCACGGCCATCATCGTGTCGCGGACATTGCCATGCGCGCGCGGGCAGCGTTGCAGGATCGGGTAGAGATAGGTCACGGCTTCCTCATATTTGTCGATGATCGCCAGTCCCGGCGCTGCTGCATGCTCGTCGCGGATGATTGACATGGCGGTTTTCCCAGGGCTGGCGGAAGCCCGGCGCTTTCGCGCCGGCTAGGCGGCAGGCTTCAGGTGGTCACTGCGGCCCCGCGCGGAGATGTGGCCGGTCGAGTACACCGGCCAGTAGCCCAAGTTCGCGTAGCGGGAGCCGGCTTCCGAGCCGGTGAACCACGAGCCGCCGAAGATGGACGCGCGGGGATTGTCGGGATCGCCGTCGGTGCCCCACTGCCACATCGTGCCGGTGACGTCGAACAGGCCCCATCCGGAGACGAATTTCTTGCCGTCCCCGGAAACATCGCCGGTCGTTTCCGGCTCTTTATCGCGCGAAGTCCGTTCGCTGACACCGTAGGCGGCGGCGAAGAACTCTTCTGCGCTGAGCATGCCCTTGCCGTGATGGGTGTAGATCTCGCCAGCCGTGGCGTAGTCAAGCTTCTTGTATCGGCCCTCCCCACCGATCTTGACCGGCAACGAGCGCCCGTCGGCGATAATCTGGCCGAAGCGGCTTGTGCCGTCGGTCAGGTGATCGGTGCCGAGCAGATAGATGTCGGCCCAGAAGCGACCGTCGATCAAAGCCATGCCACGCGGATCCGGACATGCCGGGCGGAAACCCAAATCCCAGCATGAGAAAGGATTGATGGCCGGGATTCCGTCACCGCCGGCGCGCGCAGTGGCATTGCCGCTCGGTGCGAAATGAAAGCCGCCGAGGATATCGCCTTTCAGCATCTCGGCATCGCATATGTCGGCGCGTGGCTTGCCGTCGGAGCCCAAGAAAATACAGTAATCGCGTCCGGCGGCCGGGTCGACGATATCGACTGCCGTATCCAGCTCAAACGCGTGGGCCGCACCGGCGATTGTGACGACGGTGCCGGCCTTGATCGCAATGGCATCGGTGCCGGTGACGACGAAAATGGAGGTGGACAGATCGGCCCGATCGAGACCGATGGCAGGAATTTTAGCTGTAGCGTTCATGATGATTGATCCTCTGGTTTGAAGGGAGAGGACCAGCGCTTTCGCGCCGGTCAGGCAAGCTGCAGGTGGTCACTGCGGCCCCGCGCGGAGATGCTGTCGTACGAGAACTCCGGCCAGAAGACCAAGCGCGCGTAGCGGGAGCCGGCTTTCGAGCCGTCGATCCACGAGCCGCCGAAGAGGGACGCGCGAGGGATGTCGGGATCGCCGTCGTGGCCCCAGTCCCAAAGATTGCCCGACGCCTGCATGATGCCGCGCTGCGAGGTCCTGGCGGCGTCCAGCCCGGTCAGCTTCGGATCGCGAGCGGCTGACGTCTTTTCGGTGACGCCGAAGGCGGCAACGCGGTATTCGTCATAGGAGAGCAGCTGCTTGCCGTGATGAGCGAGGATCGTCACGGCGGTCTGGTAGTCGAGCGCGTCGTAATGGCCCTGGCCGTCGATGCGCAGTGGCAGGTCGACGCCGTCGGCGATGGTCACGCCGAAACGGCTGGTGCCGGCCATGTGATTGACGTTCAGCTTGTAGATGTCGACCCAGATTTTGCTGCCACCTGGCAGATCGACCAGCGCCATCCCGCGAGGATCCGTGCAGGCCGGGCGGAAATTCAAATCCCAGCACGAGAACGGATTGATCGCAGGCTCGCTGTCGCCGCCAGCGCGCGCCGTGGCATTGCCGCCTGGCGCGAAATGGAAACCGCCGATCTCGACAAAGCCATCTTCTGGCGTCCGGCCGGCCGGCAGCGCGATGGCCTCTCCATCGTCATTGACGACAATCGCGAAGTCGGTGCCGGGGACCAGATCGCTGGAGCCGATCACGATCTCATGCTCGGTCTGGTTTTCGACTCCTCCGGCACCGAAGTTGACGACGGTGCCCGCTCTCAGGAAAATACGGCGGCGGCCTTCGACGCGGAAGGCCGGGCTGTTCGGATCGGCCTTGGTCAGGATCGATGCGGGAACGGCGGATTTCAGGGCTGTGGTCATGGAAGACTCCTTCGGGTTGGATGGTTGGCGAGTTTCAGCAGCACGTCGGCGTGGCATGGCGCGCCTGGCCGGCACCAGCAGGCGAGGTTCTTGCCGGTGAGCTCGCCGGCGTTGTCGGCGACGAACTGGCGCGTCTGCTCCAGCGCCTTGACGTCAGGATCCGCGCCGACGCGCATCAGGCCGGCGAGCAAGGCGGTGTAGAGGTCGACGCAATAGGCGGCGTCGCCATGCTTGCCGACGATGA